>DATLIA010000304.1:0-19022 GCA_035540215.1 Actinokineospora sp.
TTCATGGACGGCAGGGCCACGTTCATGACCGACACGTCGAGGACGACGAGGAACTGCCCGGCGCAGGCGACGAGGACGACGAGCCAGGGGCGGGGCGCGGGTATGGAGGGGCGGGTCGAGGTGGATCCGGTGGCGGAGTCGGTCTGCGGCATGGCTGTCATGGTCGCAGACCGGCTCCGCCCCGTACATGAGGAAAGAGTCCTACGCCTCGCGGCCGGGCTCCTGCGACCTGCGCAGGAGGGTGACGACGGCCGCGCCGCCGAGGCCGATGTTGTGGGCGAGGCCGACGCGGGCACCGGTGACCTGCCGGCCGGCGGCCTCGCCGCGGAGCTGCCAGACCAGTTCGGCGGCCTGGGCGAGGCCGGTGGCGCCGAGGGGGTGGCCCTTGGAGATGAGCCCGCCGGAGGGGTTGACGACCCACCGGCCGCCGTAGGTGGTGTCGCCGTTGTCCAACAGCGATCCGGCCTCGCCTTCCGCGCACAGGCCCAGCGCCTCGTAGAGGAGGAGTTCGTTGGCGGAGAAGCAGTCGTGCAGCTCGATGACCTGGAAGTCCTCCGGGCCGAGGCCGGACTGCGCGTAGACCTTGCGGGCGGCCTGGACGTTCATGTCGTAGCCGACGATGTTCTTCGCCGAACCGTCGAAAGTGGACTGGAAGTCGGTGGTCATGGCCTGCCCCACGATCTCCACAGCCTGGCTCGCCAACCCATGGTCGTCCACGAAGGACTCACTGGCGATGATCGCCGCGCCGGAGCCGTCCGAGGTGGGGGAGCACTGCAGCTTGGTCAGCGGGTCGTAGATCATCCGTGACGCCAGGATCTCGTTGAGGGTGTAGGCGTCCTGGAACTGCGCGTACGGGTTGTTCACCGAGTGGCGGTGGTTCTTCTCGCCGATCTTGGCGAAGTGCTCGGCGGTGGTGCCGTACTTGACCATGTGCTCACGGCCCGCGGCGCCGAACATCCACGGTGCGGGCGGGAACAGCACCTCGGAGATCTCGGCCAGCGCGTTCAGGTGGTTGGCCAAGGGCTGCTCGCGGTCGTTGAACGTCGCGCCGAGCGAACCTGGCTGCATCTTCTCGAATCCGAGGGCGAGCGCGACCTCGGCCTGGCCGAAGCGCACGGCCTGCGCGGCCAGGTAGAGCGCGGTCGAGCCGGTCGAGCAGTTGTTGTTGACGTTCACGACCGGGATGCCGGTCATACCCAACTCGTAGACCGCGCGCTGGCCCGCGGTCGACTCGCCGTAGACGTAGCCGACGTAGGCCTGTTCGACCTGGTCGTAGGCGATGCCCGCGTCCTGGAGCGCCTTGGTGCCCGACTCCTTCGCCATCTGCGGGTAGTCCCAGCCCTCGCGGCGCCCCGGCTTCTCGAACTTCGTCATCCCGACGCCGATGACGTAGGCCTTGTTGGGCATGTCTCCTCCTCGCCTCGGAGACTAAGATACAAGCCGGTATGTATTTATCAAGAGGGCGTGGCGAGGTGATCGGGCGGAAAGGGGTTGGCTAGGCCTGCTCGGCGGTCAGCTCGTCGAAGAGCTGCTGTGCCAGTTGGCGCAGGTGGGCGCGGGCGCGCCGCCAGCGCTGGGCGATCACGTCGGCGTCGGTGATGACGAACCCGCTGAGCAGGATGCCGCGGATGGTGTCCATCGCGGTGTAGACGAAGTGGCGGACCTTGGGGTGGCCCGCGAAGCCGGGGAATAGCTCCCGGTCGAACTCGGCGAAGCTGCTCGCCGCGAGCGACTCGACGGTGGACACCTGCCTGCGCAGTTCCTCGTCGGCGCGGGAGGCCACCCAGAGTTCGACGGTCGCGGTGAAGATCGGGCCCTGGTGGGCTTCCCACAGCAGGTCCAGGCCGACGCCGATCAGGTCGTCGGCCGCGCGGAGCCGGTCGAGCTGGGTGAAGGCGAAGTCGGCGCGCTTCATGGCCAGGTGGCGCACGGCGGCGGTGACGAGGTCGGCCTTGGTGGGGAAGTGGTGGACCTGGGCGCCGCGGGTGACGCCCGCGAGGTCGGCTACCTTGGTCGTCGTGGTGCCCGCGTAGCCGTAGGTGACCAGGCACTCGATGGTCGCGTCGAGCAGTCGCTGGCGCATGGACGCGCTGCGTTCCTCTTGGGTGCGGCGCGTTTTGACCTTGTTCTCCACCGGCGGAGTTTACCACCGTCCATACATTCAGGACTGTATGTATGTGGCCGCGGGTCAGTCCAGCCGGTAGAGGGTCGACCAGATCACGTCGGTGAGTACGTCGACGATCCGTGCGTCGGCAGCCGGGTCGGCGCCGCGGACCAGCTGGTAACCGGCGCGTTCGACCATCCACGTCAGCACCGCGGCGGTCTCGACCGGCTCGACGGCCCGGATCACGCCCGCCGCCCGGCCGCGTTCGATGGCCGCGCGGGTGGCGTCGATGATCCCGCCGGTCAGGGTGCGCAGTTCGACGCCGACCGCCGGGTCGTAGGCCGAGGTCTCCACGACCGCGGTGAACGCGGCGCCGCGGCGGCGGTAGACGTCCATGATCGCGCCGAGCGCGGCTCGCAGGCGGTCGCGGTCGGGCTCGTGTGCGGCGGACCACCAGCCGCCGGACACCGATTCCAACTCGCCGAGCACGGTGCGGGCCAGTCGTCGGGCCAGGTCGCCTTTGTCCTCGAAGTGGACGTAGAAGGTCGAGCGGGAGATGCCCGCCATGGTCGCCAGCCGCTCGACGCTCAGCTCGGTGAAGCTCACGCCCTCGTTGACGAGCTGCTCGGTCGCGTCGAGCACGCGCTTCTCCAGCGCGGCCCGTCGATCCTGCCTGTTCGACGAGGTGGGGCGGGTGACTGAGGGCATGTCGGGATCGTAGCCAATATCCGGACGCCGCGTTCGGACGGAGTGTCCGGACAGAATGTCTGGACAGTGTGTCCGGGTTTGTGTGATGCTTCGAGCATGAGTTCGATGAGAGGGGAGCCGATGATGGACTGGCTGTTGACCCATTTACCGTGGCTGTGGCTGGGTTTCGTGGTGGTCGGGGGAAGCCTGATGCGCTTCGTCTGGGCAGGTGTCGTGGTGCTGCGCGCCGCGGACGTCGGGTATGACCCGGCCGCCTGTCTGAGCCGGAGCCCGGTGATCAACCTGCGTGCGGCCCGCCGTCGCAGGCACAGCTGGCCCCGGATCGGGCTGCCGCTCTTCCTGCTGCTCGTGACGCTGTACGCGGCGCAGTTCCTCTGGATGAATCTGTTCACTTACACCGTGATCGCGATCGGCTGGTTCCTGACCGCACCGGTGCGCAAGACCTGGGGTCTGGCCGTGGCGCGCCGGGTGCACGCCGACAACTGGGGCCGCTATGGGCCGCATGGCTTCTGGCGGGACGTCAGGGGCTACTACGCGCTGGGCATGCGGATGCCGGTGAAGCCCGACGAGCACGCGTGGTTCGTGGGCAGGTACCGCTGGCTCAACCGGTTCCAGAACCTCGGACACATGGTGCAGGTGTATCGGTTCTGGGGCGTCATCGCGATGGCCGCACTCTCCCTGCTCTGGCCGGTCACCGCGGCCTTCTCGGTCTTCCACCACCTCGACACGATCGACGAGGAGGCGTACTTCCGGCCGTGGTGGCGGTTCGACAAGAGCGCCCGTCCTGTGCACCCGGAGGCTCCGATACCCGTCAATATCCCGTAAAGGGACGCGTCGCGGGTGCGTGGACGGACTTGTGCCGGGGCAGACTGGGGCGGTGGACACCAGTCGGCGGCGCGGAGAGCTGCGCATCTACCTCGGTGCCGCGCCGGGTGTCGGCAAGACGTTCGCCATGCTCGGCGAGGCGCACCGCAGGCGCGAGCGCGGCACCGACGTGCTCGTCGGCCTGGTCGAGGACCACGGTCGGGAGCGCACCGCCGAACTGCTCGACGGGCTGGAGGTACTTCCGCGCACCCGGGTCGACCACCGCGACGTCGAGCTGACCGAGCTGGACATCGACGCGCTGTTGGCCAGGGCGCCCGAGGTCGCCGTCGTCGACGAGCTCGCCCACACCAACGCACCCGGCTCGCGCAACGAGAAGCGGTGGCAGGACATCGCCGAACTGCTCGACGCGGGGATCGAGGTACTGTCCACAGTGAACATCCAGCACCTTGAGTCGCTCAACGACGTGGTCGAGCGGATCACCGGCATCCGGCAGCGGGAGACCGTGCCGGACGCGGTGGTCCGCCGAGCCGAGCAAATCGAGCTGGTCGATATCACCCCGGAGGCCCTGCGGCGCAGGCTGGCCCACGGCAACGTCTATGCCGCGCACAAGATCGACGCGGCGCTGGGCAACTACTTCCGGGTCGGCAACCTCACCGCGCTGCGTGAGCTGGCCCTGCTGTGGGTGGCCGACCAGGTGGACGTCGCCCTGCGGCGCTACCGCTCCGAGAAGCGGATCACCGACACCTGGGAGGCCAGGGAGCGGGTGGTCGTCGCCATCACCGGCGGCCCGGAGAGCGAGAGCCTGATCCGCAGGGCCCGACGCATCGCGGTCCGCGCGGGCGGTGACCTGCTCGTCGTGCACGTGCTGCGCGGCGACGGGCTCGCGGGTGGCTCGCCGGAGATGCTGGCGCGCTGTCGAAAGGTGACCGACGACCTCGGCGCGACGTTCCACTCCGTTGTCGGCGACCACGTGCCGAGTGCGCTGCTGGAGTTCGCCCGAGGAGCCAACGCCACCCAACTCGTGCTGGGCACCTCCCGTCGGTCCCGGCTGGCCAGGGCGTTCGACGAGGGCATCGGCGCCGCGGTGATCCAGCGGTCCGGGCCGATCGACGTGCACATGGTGACCCACGACGAGGCCCACCGCGGCATCCGGTGGCCGTCGGCCCGCACCGGGCCGCCGCGGCGGCGTCGGCTGCTCGGCTGGGCCTTGGCCGTGGCGCTTCCCGCGGTGGCCACCGTGATCGGCCTGATCTGGCGGGACCACGCGGCGTTCTCGACGGACCTCGTCGCGTTCATCCTCGCCACGTGCGCGGTCGCACTCGTCGGCGGGCTCGGCCCGGCGCTGCTCTCGGCTTTCCTCGGGGCGGGTCTGCTGAACTTCTTCTTCACCCCGCCCTACTACAGCCTCGCCGTCGCGGGCCCGGAGAACGTGGTCACCCTCGTCGCGATGCTGATCGTCGGTGCCGTGGTGGCGCTGGTGGTCGATCGCGGCGCCCGGCTGGCCGAGCAGGCGGCCCGCGCGCGCACCGAGGCCGCGCTGCTGGCCTCCTACGCGCGGACCGTGCTCACCAACCCGGACCCGCTGCCCCGGCTGCTGCGCAAGGTCTGCGAGAACTTCGGCGTCGAGTCCGCCGCCGTCCTCGAACGCGAGGGCGACCAGTGGATCAGCGTCGCGGGCGTGGGCCCGAACCCGTGCGGGGACCCGGACGAGGCCGATGTGGACGTTCCCGTGACCGCCGACATCCACCTCGCCCTGGTCGGCCGCAGGCTGCCCGCCGCCGACCAGCGGGTGTTGGAGACAGTGGCGGGACAGGCTTTGCTGGCGCTGCGCCAGCAGCGGATGGCCGCCGAGACCGCCGCCGCTCGGCACCACGCTGAGACCACGGAACTGCGCACCGCCCTGCTCTCGGCCGTCGGGCACGACCTGCGCACCCCGCTGACGTCGATCAAGGCCGCGATCGGCAGCCTGCGCGACCCGGAGCTGGCCCTGTCCGCCGCTGACCAGGCCGAGCTGGCGGCCACGGTCGAGGAGTCGGCCGACCGGCTCAGCGGACTGGTGGACAACCTGCTCGACTCGTCGCGCCTGGCCACCGGGGCGGTCGTGCCACAGCTGCGGGCGGTCACCTATGACGAGGTGGTCGCGCGCGCCTTGTCGGGGATCGATGAGCGTCAGCTGGTGGCGGTCGCGGTGGACGAACAGCTGCCGCTCGTCATCGCGGATCTCGGCCTACTCGAACGGGTGGTGGCCAATGTGATCGGCAACGCCGTCCGCCACGGCAGGCTCCGACCGCGCAGACTGGTCGATGTGGACGGAGACGGCCGCGTCGCGCTGGACGAACCGGAGATCGCCGTGCGCGGGAGCGCCCACGGCGACCGGGTCGAGCTGCGCGTGGTCGACCACGGCCGCGGCCTGCCCAGGCACGCCGCCGACGTGTTCAGCCCGTTCCAGCGGCTCGGCGACCGCGACGCCACCCCCGGCGTCGGCCTCGGCCTCAGCGTCGCGAAGGGCTTCACCGAGGCGATGGGCGGCACGATCGCCGCCGAGGACACCCCCGGCGGCGGGCTCACCGTCGTCATCTCACTGCCCGCCGCGCCCTCAGGGAGAGAGATCCCGACATGACGATGGTCCTGGTCGTCGACGACGAACCCCAGATCGTCCGCGCGCTGCGGATCAACCTGTCCGCCCGCGGATACGAGGTCGTCACCGCGCTCGACGGCCGCACGGCGCTGCGGGTCGCCGCGGACAAGCACCCGGACGTGGTCGTGCTCGATCTCGGCCTGCCCGACATCGACGGGGTCGAGGTCATCGAAGGACTGCGCGGCTGGACGACGGTGCCGATCATCGTCCTCTCGGCGCGCACCGAGTCGACGCGCAAGGTCGACGCCCTCGACGCGGGCGCCGACGACTCCGTCACCAAGCCGTTCGGCATGGACGAGCTCCTGGCCAGGCTGCGGGCCGCCGTCCGCAGGTCGTCGACCCAGGCCGAGGACGACACACCGGTGGTGGTGACCGCGACCTTCACCGTCGACCTGGCCGCCAAGAAGGTCCACCGCGGCGACGCGGAGGTCCACCTGACCCCGACCGAGTGGGGCCTGCTGGAGATCCTGGTGCGCAACCCGGGCAGGCTGGTCGCGCAGAAGCAGCTCCTGCAGGAGGTCTGGGGCCCGGCCTACGTCAGCGAGACGCAGTACCTGCGGGTGTACCTGGCGCAGCTGCGGCGCAAGCTGGAGCTGGACCCGGCGCATCCACGGCACCTGATCACCGAGGCCGGGATGGGCTACAGGTTCGAGATCTGAGTGGGCCAGGAGTTCGGCGGGACGAGTGCGTCGGCGATCGCGTCGATGTCGGCGGTCGTGGTGGTGGCGGCCAGGCGGCGCAGTGTTTCGCGGATTGCGTCCGGCCTGCCTTCGGCGCCCATGGGCAGCCGTTCGCGGTCGAACTGGGCCGCCGCCTGGGCGGCCCATGCGGCGATCACGTTCCTCGGTGACAGGACTTCGAGCGACACCGTCAGGTGCAGTGACCCTTCCGGCCCGGCCTGGGCCCGGTGCCCCATCCCGGCGGGCACATAGAGCGCGTCGCCCGGTTCGAGGGTGATCTTCGCGCTGACCGGGGTGTCCTCGTCGATGTGGCCGCGGTGCCAGCCCTCGCCGGTCGGCAGGTCGTAGAGGGTCCACTCCTTGCTGCCCTCCACCTGTACCGCGAACACGTCACCCTCGTCGCGGTGCGGCTTGCTGCCGAAGCGGTCGGGCGCGGTCAGGTACGAGTACGTCTGCACCGCGCACGCCAGTGGCCGCGCCAGCCCGTGGACGAACGCGGCCGTCGCCTCGTCCCAGATCTCGGCGTTGCTGAGGACCAGGGTCGCGCCCTGCCGGAGGTGGGTGCTGATGTCGTCGGCGTGCGCACAGCCGGGGAGCTGGTGCTGGTTGAGCCGCCGGGCCCGGGTGAACGTCGTCGGCGGGGCGCCCTCGCCGCCGTAGCTGACGTTGAGCTGCGGGTAACGCAGGTTGCCGTAGACCAGCCACCGCTCGATCTTCCGCTTGCTCACCAGCGACAGCACCGAGTCCGCCGCGGCGAACCGCAGCGGCGCGCGGCCCCAGTCGATGTCGTTGGCCTGCTCGGGCTTGGCGAACAGGCTCGCCCACGCCGCGTCGTCCAGGTAGCTCATGGTGTGCCCTTTCGTCTTTGTCACGCGGCGAGGAGCGCCGCGTCCCATCCGCTCACGGGGGCGGTGAGCCACCCGTGCAAAGCCAGCGCGGTCCCGGCCGCGCCTTCGAGGAAGCCGACGCTGTCGAGTCGGTCCGGGTCGTAGCCGTCGATCACCCGCTGGGCCACCCGGTCCGCGGCGGCCATGAGGTCTCGCGCGTCGGTGTCGCGGGCCAGTCGCAGGATCAGGGTGAGCAGGCCCGCCCAGCCATGGCACAGGCCGACGTCGTGGATCCCGTGGGTGTCCAAGAGGCGCAACAGCATCGCTCGGGTCGCGGTGACCGCGATGTCTGTCCACTCTGGATTCAATGCGGTGCCCGCGAGGTGCAGTGCGGTGGCGACGCCCGGCGTCCCGTAGCACCAGGCGGTCCTGGCCGGGCGGAGGCTGTCGGGGCGCGCGCGGACGTCGTCCTCGGTGAGGAGGTCCGGCCAGTACCTGCCGTGCTCGTCCGCGCCGGACCAGTCTGTCAGCCAGCCGACGATCCGGGTGATCGCCCCGTCCTGTCCTGGCACCTGGACTCCGGACCGCCAGGCCAGCGCGAGCAGGGCCAGCGGGCCGGGGATGCCGTGTGCGAGGCCCGCGTTGGCGTGCGCGGGCAGTGTCGGCGTCTCGGTGACCCACCAGCCGGGCAGGCCGCCGACCGGCTCGGTCAAGGCGACCAGGTAGCGCAGGATCTCCTGGACCGTCGCGGTGTCGCCGCGGTCGAGCAGGTGCCTGCCGACGCCGGTGACCCCGGTGACGACGTCATAGGCGCCGAAGGCCGTCCCCGGCCTGCCCGCATCGATCCGCTCCCATTCGGTCCGCAGCGTCGTCCGCGCCCAGTCGGCGAGCCGTGCGTCGAGCGGGGTGAGCAGACCCGCGTAGTCGCTCGGCTTGCGCGCGGCCCGCGCGGCGGCGAAAGCGAGTGCGCCCGGGCCGATGTAGAGGCCGTGGATGCCCGTCTCGCCCGCGGTCGCCGCCTCGGCGAGGTGGGCGTGCGCGATCCGGCGGTGGGTGCTGTCGACGTGGGCGAGTTCGGCGTGCAGCAGCGCGGTCGCGGGATGGCCGTCGGTCAGCGACAGCGGGATCCAGCGGTCGCTGCCCGCCATCCGGCGCCGGACCTCGGCGGGGTCGGCGAGCCGGGCGGCGATGTCGGCGACGACCGCCGCCGAGGCGTCTGTGCGTCGGTTTGTCATGCGCCGTGCCTTATCCGGTTGCGGTGTGCCTCCACGGCACCCCGGGCGATGGCGATCGAGCGGGCCTCGGCCTCCGGGGCGATCCCGACGAGCCGGTTGTGGTGCATGTGCAGCAGGGCGGTCAGGATCCGGTCCCGCGTTCCGCCCGCGGCCCGGGTGGCCGCGCCATACGCCGCCATCGAGGGAGCCCGGTCGCACCACGCGCCCAGGATTCGCGGGCCGCTCTCGTTCTGGGACAACACCTCCCAGTCGTCGAACGGGTTGATCAGTGCGAGTGCCTCGGCCCGCCTGGCCTGGAACGCCTTGTGGTCGGGGCCCTTGGGGAACTGGTCGAGCAGCCACTCGTCCCAGTCGGGGTCGCCGAAAGCGCGCAGGATGTCGACGTAGTTGGCCGCAGCGAGCAGCTCGGGTGCGAGCGGCAGCCGCAGCTGGGCCATGGCCGCGACGCTGTCGGCGCGGAAGGCGTCCTCGGCGGCGGGCAGCAGGTCCGGGCCGCCATAGCGGGAGGTCTCCGGCTCGTAGGCGTCCAGCACCATCCGGCTGAGCAGCCCGTCCGCGCACAGCCGGTCCGCCCAGTCGTGCAGGGTGGGCAGGATGTCCGGTCCCGCGTGCAGCCGCAGTCGCAAGTGCGGCAGCGGATCGGCGTACCGGATGAAGAACCATCGGTCCACAGTGGACTCTAAGGCGCCGGTCAGCGGGGCGACGTGCTCGACCAGCAGCTCCTCATGGCGGGCGCGGGCGGCGTAGAGCTTGGCGTACACCCAGTCGCCGCCCGGCTGGTGCGCGCGGGTCGGTGGGGCGTGCTCGCTCACCACGGCGGGACGCCTGCGCGGGCCGGTGCCCCGCAGCCGCACCACGACCTCGCCCGCGTGGCCGTCCAGCCACCCGGTGTCGGCGTCGGTGCCGATCACCTCGGCGATCTTCGTCTCGGGGCGGCGGATCAGCTCGTCGCGCAGCAGGGCACGGTGCAGGCCGCTGCCGAGGTCGAGGTCGAGGCTCGCGTCGCTGTCCACAGCGGACACTCGCGCCGGGACCCGCCAGCGGGCGCGCCAGCTGTCGAGTCCCCGGTTCCACTCCGCCCAGGACAGGGTCCGGTCCCGCATGGCGTCACTGGCCCGCCAGGACGCGGGCGCCAGGACGGTCCTGCCGTAGCGGACCCTGGGCTGCATCGGCAGCCGACCGGCGATCTTGCCCCACCACCAGCCCTCGATGGCACTGTGGCCCGCGGTGGTGATCTCCCTGATCAGCCGCACGACGTTCGCCGAGGAGTAGGTCAGGTTGATCCGGTGCGGCGAGACCGGGAGCACCTCCCTGCCGAGCCGGGGCGCGGCGAGGAACAGCCGGTCGCCGTCGACGCCGACGGCGATATCGGCGACGCCGAGGACGTCGTCGCGGTCGCGTTCGGCGAAGGTGCCGATCGCCAGCGTGTGTGCGCACACCGATGGCACCTGCAGCAGGTTGCCCATCCTGCCGTGCAGCGGCCGGAAGGTCAGCTGGGCGGCGAGCAGGTCGCCGTCGTCGCGTGGGGCCGGGTCCGCGTCGAAGAGGTAGGCGAAGCGGGCGGCCATCTCGCCCGCGTTGGGCGAGCCGATCACCGGGGCGACGGCGAGCTGGAAGTCGCCCGCGTCCAGGGCTGCGGCTGAGCGGGCCAGCACACGGACGCATAGTTCAGTGCTCGCCGGGGTCGGCGCTCCCGGGTGTTCGGGGGCCAGCTGGTCGACCAGATCGTCGTCCAGGACCAGTTCGATGCCGCCGTTGAGGAGCGTCACCTGAGCGAGCGTGGCGAGCGCGTCGTCGCGGCCGTGACCGTGCGCGGGCGGGGTGAGTGGTCGTTCGCTCTCCGGCACCCGGTACCCGGCGGGGGCGCCGAGGCCGCGTTCCGGGTCGATCAGCTCGGCCAGCGGCACCAGCTGCTGGGTGCCGTACCGCTCGATGAACTCGTCGCGGTACTGCCTCAGGTGCTCCGGCACCGGCTCGGCGAGCCTGCTCAACACGGAGGCCGCCCGCGCCGCCTCGGCGCCGACCGCCGCGGGCAGCCGGACCTCCGCGTCGACCCGCAGGTCCACCTGGATGGGGGAGCGGTCGGCCGGTCGCAGCGCCCGCATCGCCGCGTTCGCCCGGCGCCACGCGGGCAGGCCCGCGCCTACCGGCTCGGCGGCGTACTCGGCGAGCAGACGACGGATCTCCTTGAGGGAGAACAGTTCCGGCAGATCGGGCATGGCGGACAGCCGGTCGATCGCGTGGTCGAGCAGGTCGGTGCCGGTCAGCGGCGGATGCAGGTCGGACAGCAGCAGGTCGCGGGCGACGAGCTGGCCGATCATCGCCTCGATCGCGGCACTCGCGGCCTGGGGGAACCCGGTGCCGAGCCGGTCGGCCAGGTCCAGGACCGCGATGGGCCGCCGGGCGGCCTCGATCGCCATGGCGACCGGCGCGGTCCGGCGGATCGACAGCTCGGTCACCGGGCCCGCGTCGATGTCGGCGTCGCCGCGCACATAGGGCAGCACGAGCCGGTCGCCGCGCTCGAAGCACAGGTCGTTGGTGGTGACCCGGAGGTGGCGCAACACCTCGGGCCGTCGTTCCAGACCGGTCAGCACGGCGGTCAGCCAACCCGCGTCGGCGCGCACGCCCTTGCGGTGCGCCGCACCGATCCGGACCTTCGTCGTCTTGTCGAACTCCGTCTTGTCGAACTCGGCCATCGCGACCCCGGCGTGCAGGCCGAACGGTGTCGGCCTGCCGGACATCCGCAGCAGGTACCGCGCGACCGTCCGGGCGGCGCGCTCCACTTTGGCCGGTTCGGCGGTGCCCGCGGCGATGGCGTCGAGCGCGGCCGAGAGGACCTCACTGGACAGTTCGACGGACTCCCGCAGCACCGGGTCGGCGAGTACACCCGCCAGGAAGCCCGCGGCGCCGCGGTCGACCTTGGTCGAGTGTCCCAAAGCGACCGGCGCGAGCGGCATCCGCAGCATGGCCGTGGCGTCTGGGGCGAAGCGGGGCACGGCGAACTCCTTCCAGCGGAACGGAAATCGGGGGGTGTGACCGCACGTTAGCCGGCCGCGCCCGCCGCCGTCACCGCCTCCGGAGCCCGCGTCGCCGGGACGTCGCCACGGCGTCGCCGCCGCGTCGTCGCGGTGCCCGATGCTGGGTTCCGGGCCCGGCTGACGGGTCCACGATCATGTCCAAAGTTGATAGGAGCACCACCGTGACCACCATGACGCTGACCGAAGAGGACGCGATGTTCGACCTCGAGCTGCGCATCCTGCCGCTCGACCAGAAGGACGACTACAACCGCAACCTCAACGCGTCCGGCGGCTGCGTGCACACCTCCTTCGTGTCCGAGGGGTGCACCCGCACCTGCAGCGCGACCTACGCGTGCAGCTACACCTGCCGCGGCCGCGCGGCGCACGAGTCGGCGTCGCCGAACATGTGCATCTGACGACCGATGAGTCGTCCGGTCCTGCTTGACCCGGAGTTGAGGGAGCGGGTCAAGACAGTGGCCGTCGACGTGGCGGCGCGCGCGGTGGATCCCGACCGGATCGCCGCGGGCGTCGCCGCGCTCGGCGCGCTCACCGCGTTCCCCGACGTCCTGCGCTGGCGTCCGGGGTCGCTGGCGCTCGGTGACGCGGGCGCGGCGGTCATGTGCGCGGTGTTCGACCACGCCGATCCCTCTGCGGGGTGGGATCGGACCGGACACCGCCATCTGGCCGCCGCGGTGTCCGCGTTGGACGATCCGGCGCTGCCGTTGTCGCTGTTCGCCGGCGCCTGCGGCGTCGCGGCGGCGGCGACCCTGCTCAGCCGCGGCGGGCAGCGGTACACGACGCTGCGCGCGGGCCTCGACACCGTCGTGCTGCCCGCGGTCACCCAGGCCGCGTCTGGCGTGCACGGCGGTGACGAGTCCGACCACGACCTGATCGCGGGTCTCGCCGGGTGGGCCGCCGCCGTCCTGGTGCGGCCGGACTTCGAGCCCGCCCGGGGCGCGTTGGCCGCGATCGGCGCGGCCCTGGTCGCGCTCGGCGCCGACCACGCCGAAGCCGGGCTCGCCCACGGCGCGGCGGGTCCGCTCGCCGCGCTCGCCCTGCTGCACACCCACGCCACCGAACTGGTCCCCGGTGTCCCGGCCGCGATCCGCGGGCTGGGCGCGCGGGTCGCGGCGGCCGAGGTGACCAGCCAGACCTGGTGCACCGGGACGCTCGGCGTGGCCAGGGCGCTCTGGCTGGCCGGGACCGCGCTGCCCGACACCGATTTCCGCACGGTCGCGGTCGACCTTGCCCTCGACCGGCCAGAGTCGGTCCACCGCAGCCCCACCCTGTGCCACGGCACGGCGGGTGCGCTGCTGGTCGCGGTCCACTTCTGGTGGAACACCGGCGATCAGCGGTTCCGCGAGCAGGCCGTCGAGCGGTGCGAGCGGCTGCTGGAGGCCTACGAGCCCGACTCGCTGTTCGGCTTCCACGACGTGGAGACGACCGGTATCGCCGTGGACAACCCGGGCGTGCTGGTCGGCTCGGCCGGGGTGGCGATGGCGCTGTCGGCGACGACGGCCGCCCGGCCGCCCGCGTGGACCCGACTGTTCCTGCTCTCCTGACGGGGGATCCACACGTGGGTGACGACGACCGCCGCCGCGGCAGGCACCGGGCCGGACAGGCTAGGGAGGCCGGACACGACCCGCTGTTCGGGTCCGGCATCCGGATGTCCGACGGCTTCGTCCAGCACGACGGCGCGGGCCTGGACCTCGGCTTCTGGACCATGCTGCGCAGGCTGCCCGGCCTGGTGCGCACGACCTTCGGGCTCGCGTGGGAGGCCGACCGCTGGACGCTGCCGGTCGCCGTGGGCGCCAACGTGCTCGCGGGTGCCGCGACCGCGTTCATCCTGATCGCGACGAACGCCGCGCTCGCGGTCCTGCTCTCCGCGCCGCCCAGCCGGGAGTCGCTGACGGCCGCGCTGCCCGCGCTGGTCTGGGTGATGGTCGGCGGCGTCGCGCGCAGCGTGCTGTCGTCGGTCGGGAGCGCGGCGAACGGGCGGCTGGCGCCCAAAGTGGACAGGGTCGCCTACACCCGGCTGCTGGAGCGCGCGGTCGACGTCGAACTCGCTGTCGTGCAGGACGCCGAGTTCAGCAACGAACTGGCCGCCGCCCGCCGCGGCGCACTGGCCGCGCGACAGGTCACCGGGGGGACGATCGCCCTGCTGGACGCGCTCGCCGGGCTGGTCGCCGCGGGCAGTGTGCTCGCCGTGCTGCACCCGGTCCTGCTGCCGCTGCTGCTCGCGGTGATCCTCCCGTCGGCGTGGGGCGCCATCCGCACCGCGCGGGCCCGGTTCCTGTCGATGAAGCGGTGGATCGAGCTCAACCGCCAGCTCGACATGCTGGCCACGCTGCTGACCAGCCCGGACTCCGCCGAGGAGGTGCGCGCTCACCGCACTGGTGGGTTCCTGCTCGCGCATTACCGCAGGCTCGCCGAGGTCGCCGAGACCGAGCAGGCCCGGCTCGCCGACTCCCAGGCCCGCACGACCCTGCTCGCCGACGCCGTGTCCGGGCTCGCGCGCGTCGGCACCTATGCCGCGCTGGGCTGGCTGCTGGTGTCCGGTGCCGTGCCACTGGCCGTGGCGGGCACCGTCGTGCTCGCGATCCGCACCGGGACCCAACACCTGACCGCGCTGGTCATCTCGGTCAACGACCTCTACGAACAAGGTCTGTTCGTGCAGGACTGGCAGCGCACCTGCGAGCGGGCCGAGGCCGAGGCGATGCCGTCGCGGCCGACCAAGGTGACCGGGCCGCCGCGCGCCATCGCGGTTCGCGGGTTGACGTTCACCTATCCCAACGCCAAGCGGCCCGCGCTGCGCGGCGTCGACCTGACCGTGCGCCGCGGGGAGGTCGTGGCCCTGGTGGGGGAGAACGGGTCGGGCAAGACGACGCTGGCGAAGCTGCTCGTCGGGCTCTACCTGCCCAGTGGGGGAACGGTCTACTGGGACGGTGTGCCGACGACCCACCTGGACCGCGGCAGCGTGTTCGACCAGGTCGCGCTCGTCGCCCAGGATTTTGTCGAGTGGCCGTTCACCGCGCGGGTCAACGTCACCATCGGCCGCACGTCCCGTGAGCCCGACCCGGCCGTGCTGCACCGAGCGGCCCGGTTCGGTCGGGCGCACGACGTGATCGCCAAACTCGACCGCGGCTGGGACACGCTGCTCGCCCGGGAGTTCTGGGGCGGCACCTCACTGTCCGGCGGGCAGTGGCAGCGCATCGGGCTCGCCCGCGCGCACTATCGCGCGGCGCCGGTCGTGGTGTTCGACGAGCCGACCGCCGCGCTCGACCCGCGGGCCGAGATCGAGGTGTTCGACCAGGTCGGCGCGCTCGCCGCGGGCGGCTGCAGCGTCATCCTGGTGACCCACCGGCTGGCCTCGGTCCGCCGCGCCGACCGCATCCACGTCCTGCACGACGGCGTCGTGGCCGAGTCCGGCGACCACGATCACCTGATGGCGCTCGGCGGGCGGTACGCCGAGATGTTCCTACTCCAATCGGAGCAGCATGGATTGCTCCGTTGAGCCGTCGCGCGGCGAAACCCGTCCGGATGCGCCATCGGCACTGCCACACTCGGCCGGTCGTGTGCCGCCGTTAGGCCCAGCGGGGGGCCTGCACTGCTGTGGTCTCGGGGGACGAAGAGCCGTTGTCGAACATCGAATTCCGGATCCTCGGCGCGCTGGACGTGCGCGTCGACGGCCGGGAGGTGCCGCTGCCCGCGGGCAAGCACCGGATCGTGCTGGCCGCGCTGCTGCTGCGCGCCAACCAGGTGGTCTCGCTCGGCGAGCTGACCGAGTACCTGTGGGCCGGGTCCCCGCCCGCGGGCGCCCGGAGCACTGTGCAGACCTACGTCATGCGGCTGCGCCGGGCCTTCGCGCCGCACGAGCTGATCACCACCCACCGCGACGGATACACACTCGCCGTCGATCACGGCGGCCTTGACCTGCACCGGTTCCGCTCAGCGGTCGAGGACGCAGGCCGGGCCGACGGTGCCGAAGCCGTCGCGCTGCTGCGCCACGCCCTCGGGCTGTGGCGGGGTCCCGTCCTCAGCGACGTGCCGTCGGAGCCGCTGCGCGCCGCGGCCGTCCTGCCGCTGGCCGAGGAGCGGCTGCAGATCCTGGAGCGGGTGGTCGAGGCCGAACTGGCCTTGGGCAGGCACGCCGAACTCGTCGCCGAGCTGAGCGGGCTGACCGCGGAACACCCGCTGCGGGAACGGTTCTGGGGTCAGCTCATGCTCGCGCTCTACCGCGGCGGACGACAGGCCGAGGCGTTGGCGGCCTACCGAACGGTGCACGCCAGGCTTCGCGACGAGTTGGGCATCGAGCCCGGCGATCAACTGCGTGAGCTGCACCAGGCGGTGCTGACCGGCGCGGATGTCCGGCCGAGTCCGGTGGTCGCGTCGGGTACCGCCCAACCGCCCTGGGTCGCGCAGTGCACGCTGCCGCTCGACGTCGGCGCCTACGTCGGCCGGGGCGAGCTGATCGAGGACCTGGTCGACACGCTCACTGGGGCCCGCGCGGCGGGCCGGGTGCCGATCGCCGCGGTCTGCGGCCCGCCCGGGGTCGGGAAGACAGCTCTCGCGGTGCGTGTCGCCCACCAGGTCCGGTCCGCGTTCCCCGACGGCCAGTGGTACGTCCGGTTGGGCTTGTCCGAGCCGGGTGAACTGCTGGCCGACCTGCTGCACACCACCGGCGTCGACCGGGCGCAGCTGCCCGACGCCGCCGAGGCCCGCGCCGCGCAACTGCGCGCCCGCCTCGCCGACCGCAGGGTGCTGCTGCTCCTCGACGACGCCGCCGGCGCGGGCCAGATCCGCCCGCTGCTGCCCGGCACCCCCGGCTGCGCGGTGCTCACCACCAGCCGAGTCCACCTCGGCGGGCTCGCCGCGCTCAACGACGCGCGGGTCGTGAGCCTCGACGTGCTGCGGCCCGCCGAGGCGCACGGTCTGTTCACCGACCTCATCGGCGCCCGCGCCGTCGAAGGGGATCCGCTCGCCGAGATCGCCCGGCTCTGCGGGTACCTGCCGCTGGCGCTGCGCCTCGCCGCGGCCAACCTGGCCGGGGGCGGCCACGGCGCGATCGAGCGCTACCTCGCCGAACTGCGCGCGGGGGACCGGCTCAGCCGCCTGTCGGTCGCGGGTGATCCACAGGCCGCTGTCCGCGCGACCTTCGACCTGTCCTACACCGCCCTGCCCGACGCGGCGCGCAGGCTGTTCCGGCTGCTCGGCCTGATCCCCGGCCAGACCTTCGGCCTGCCGGTGGCCGCGGCGCTGCTCGACGTGGACGACGCCGAGGCGCGCGACCTGCTCGACCACCTGCTCATCCGCCATCTCGTCGGTCAGCGCGACGCGGGCCGCTACCAGTTCCACGACCTCATGCGCCTCTACGCCGCCGAACGGGCCCGGCGCGACGAGCCGGAACCCGCCAGGAACGCGGCGGCGCAGCGACTCTTCGCGCACTACCTGGACACCGCCGACGGCGCGGGCCAGGTGCTGTACCCGGACCTGAGCAGGTTGGATCGGCCGCGGCCGCGCACCACGTTCGCCTCCGCCACCCAGGCCCGCGACTTCCTCGACGGCGAACACCCGAACCTCATCGCCGCGATCGGCGCCGCCGAGCCCGCCGGGTTGCTCCCGTTCGCCTGGCACCTGACCGACGCGCTGCGCGGATACCTCTATTCCCGCAGCACCACCACCCAGTGGGCGTCGGCGGCCCGCACCGCGCTGGCCGCGGCGATCCACGCGGGCGACGTCGGCGCCCAGGCCGCCATGCGGATGAGTCTGGGCATTCTGGCCTGGACGCTGGGTTCCCACACCGCCGCGCTGGTCGAGATGGAGCAGGCGCTCGACGGCGCCAGGGCCGCGGGCCTGAGCCTCATCGAGGGCGCCGCGCTGAGCAACCTCGGCGTCGTGCACCTGGAGATGGGCCACTCGCGGGACGCGGCGTGCCTGTTCACCGAGAGCGTCGAGCACGGCAGGCGGACCGGCCAGGACTTCGTCATGGCCAACGGCCTGCTCAACCTCGCAGGCGCCTACCTCGAACTCGGCGAACTCGACCAGGCCCGACGCAGCAGCGAGGACGCACTGGCGATCTGCGAGCGGATCACGTCCCCGCACGCCGGGGCCACCGCCCGGTCCAACCTGGGTCAGGCACACCTGGCCCAAGGCAGGCTTGAGGAGGCCGAGGCGCAGCTGTTGGCGGCGCTGGACGCCTTCCGCCGCCTGGGGTCCACAGTGGACGCGGCGGAGACCATGGCGCACCTCGCCGCGGTCCACCGTGACGCGGGCCGCTACGAACTCGCCACCCGGACGGTCACCGAGGCGCTGGACACCGCCCGCACCCTCGACGTGGCCAGACTGCTGAGCGAGACCCTGGTCGTCGCGGGCACCATCGACCAGCGCGACGGCAGGCACCAGGCCGCCATCGCACACTTCCGCGAGGCGATGGATCTGCTCGCCGCCGACGAGCACGGCAGGCTGATGGGGGAGGCGCGCATCGGTCTCGCGGTCTCCTACCGGTATCTCGACGCGCTGCCGATGGCCGAGAGCTACGCCCGCTCCGCGCTCGACGAGGCGACCGCCGCGGGTCGGGACATCCAGCGTGGCGGCGCGTTGACCGCGCTCGCGCTGGTCGAGTCGCTGTTGGGACGAGACTCCGCGCGCGCCCACGCGACCGAGGCTGTCGCCGTCCTCGAGTCGACCGGCCACCGGCTTGGCGAGGCCCGGGCCAGGGAGGCGCTGAGCCGGATCGAGCGCTCGCTCAAGTCATCTGATGTTTGCGTCTCACCCGGTGGGGTCGAGTTGCGAAACGGCGAGGTAACCGGATATACATCAGACCAATAGTGTCGGGTAGTCAAGGAGACCGTGATGCCGACCGTTGGGCTGTTCATCACGTGTTTCAACGACACGATGTTCCCGGAGACGGGTAAGTCGGTGGTGCGGGTCTTGGAGCGGATCGGCTATCAAGTCGTGTTCCCCGCCGGGCAGACCTGCTGCGGCCAGA
>DATLIA010000305.1:0-15590 GCA_035540215.1 Actinokineospora sp.
ATCATCGACACCGCGACGCTGTGCGACGTGGACCGGGTGGTCATCGGCGGCGGGGTGGCGGCGGCGGGCGCGGTCTTGTTCGACCCGCTGCGCACGCACCTGAAAGGCGCGGCGACCTTGGAGTTCGTCCGGCGGGTGACCGTGGAACCCGCCGCTCTCGGCAGGCAAAGCGGCCTGCTCGGCGCCGCCCGCACCGCCCTGCTCGCGCGTTCGGCGGCTGCCACGCTGTGCGTCTGAACCACATCGCACTGCTCTGATCAGCGCAAACGCCATCCGAAACACGGGCGTCATAGGGTTGACACAGTAAAACAAAACGATTTACTGTTCGTTCACTCGCTACCCGGGGCTTAGCCCCGAACTCGTGTCCCACTCCCCGGGGCGAGCAGGTTCAGCGATGCCTGCCCTGTCGTCGCACAGGGTCGCACCACCAGTCCCCAAGATGGCCGTCCCGCCGCTCGAGGAGTCCTTGTGTACAAGAATATCAACCGCCGAACGGTCGACCGCGTCGGCATCCGCCTGGCAGCGGCGGCCTTGGCCGTGTCCGTTACCGGGGTCCTGCTCGCCCCGACCGCCAGTGCCGCGCCACAGGATGTCGTGCCGATCAACTTCGCGGCGCTGACCCAGCCGACGGACGCCGTCTCCAACCAGGTGGTCACGGTTCTGCGCAACTCCAACAAGTTCGCGCTGACCACGTGGTGGAACACGACGAAGAACTACGACGCTCAGACCGGCACCTACCTGGACTTCGGCGGCACCGGCGAGAACAACATCCGCCCAGGTGCGGCGCAGGCCTCCGGTCTGGCGACGGCGTTGAGCATGGGCGTGTACTCGGCGACGGTGACCGGGGTGTCGCTGGCCAATGCGAAGGCGATGACCGTCAAGCTGATCAGCTCGTTGGCCTACCGGCACAAGTCCAACACCACCGGCGGCTGGGGTGACGCGTGGCAGTCCGCGCACTGGGCCGCGTTCGCGGGCACCGCGGGCTGGCTGATGTGGGCCGATCTGTCCACAACGGACCGCGAGTACGTGCGCAAGATGGTGGAGTACGAGGCCAACCGGTTCAACACCTGGCAGCCCACCTACTACCGCAACGCCAACGGCACCTTCGCTTCCCCGGGTGACACCAAGGCAGAGGAAGTCGCCTGGAACAACACCGTCGTCGCCCTGGCCGCGTCCATGATGCCAAGCCACGCCAACAAGGCCACGTGGATGAAGCAGGTCGTCGCGCTGTCGCTCAAGGCCAGCTCCCGGCCATCCGACGTCGGCACCGGCGCTGACGCCGGGAAGACGTTCAACGGCTTCAGGCTCGGCTCCATGACCGGCTCCAACGTCAACCAGGACGGCACCGTGGTCAACCACGACCGCATCCATCCGGACTACATGGAGTCCTTCGCCATCAACCTCAGCGGCGCGCTCACCCTGGGTCTGTCCAACCAGGACACCCCATACGCGATGAAGCGCAGCTACGACCGCATGTACGACTCACTTGTCGACCAGAACCACGTCCCGGGCACCATGCCCTACACCGACCCGAGGATGGTCGGGAAGACCATCGACGCGCCGGGCGGGAAGGTCTACGCCAGCACCAGTACCGACCCCGCCGTCACCACGGACATCTACTACCCGATGCCCAACGACTGGGGCACCTCCCGGCGCATGCAGTTCGCCACGATGGACGTCTTCGCCGACAGCTTCAAGGAAGACGGCCTCGCCAGCGTGAAGGGCGCCACCTGGGCCGCGCAGCACCTCAGCAAGACCCAGAAGATGCAGGAGCGCTCCACCGACCGCCGCACCTACACCAGCTCCGGCGAGGACACCTACCCCGGCCGGGAGGAGTGGGTCTCCCACCACGCCGCCTGGGCGTACATGGCCAGGGTCATCGCGTCCAACGGCCGGTACCGGATCACGCAGGTCGCGTACTAGTCCCTGACCCTCGACCGTTCAGGCGTCCGATCCGGGCGCCTGAACGGTCTCGTCTCGTTGCGATGTCACTCCCCACCTTGGAGAACCCTGTGAGCACAAGGCGGATTTCGAGCAGCGCGGCTTTACCCGTTGTCATAGTGCTGGCCGCGGCGATTCCCTGGATCGGCGCGGCTGCCCCTGTCTTCGCGGCCGAATCGGACGTGAGCGCTGTTTCCAACGTCACGCACGTCAATCCCCTCATCGGGACGACGGGCGCGAGCGGCACCGAGTACGGCGGCATGATCCCCAGCACGGCGCCCCCGTTCGCGATGACCCGGTGGTCGCCGATGACGCGCTCCAACTACGTCAGCAGGCTGCCCTACCACCACAACGACACGAAGATCACCGGGTTCATCGGCACCCACCAGCCCGCGATCTGGATGGGCGACTCGGGTTATGTGGTCGGTATGCCCGGCGTCGGCACGGTCAAGACCGCGGAAGCGGACCGTGGGATGGCTTTCACCCACGCCAACGAGACCGCCGCGGTCGACAAGTACACGGTGAACCTGACGCCCGCGGCCGGGCAGACGCTCAAGGCCGAACTCACCGGAACCTCCCGGGTCGGGCAGATGCGGCTGACCTATCCCGCGAACGTCGCGACGAACTTCGTCGTGCAGGCGACCAGGTCCGGGGTCACCGGCAACGTGAAGATCGATACGGTCAACAAGGAGATCACCGGGTACAACCCCGACCGTCAGGACAAGAACCTCGGCCCGACCAAGGCGCCCAACTTCAAGGGCTACTTCGTCGCGAGGTTCGACACCGCGTTCGACAGCTACGGCACGGCCGTCGGCGCGACCCAGTACGCCGGGACGTCCGACCGCACGGACCAGAACGTCGCGGGCTTCGTCAAGTTCCCCACGGGCACCGTGACGGTCAACGTCCGGATCGGGACCTCGTTCATCTCGGTGGCGCAGGCGCGGGCCAACCTCGACGCGGAGATCCCCAACGGCCAGACCTTCGACACCACCGCGGCCGCGACGAAGGCCGCGTGGGCGGAGAAGCTCGACCGGGTCGACATCGAGGGCGCCACCGCCGACCAGCTCACCACCTTCTACACCTCGATGTTCCACGCGTTGCAGTACCCGTCGGAGATGTCCGAGGGCGGCCGCTACTACAGCGCCCATGACGACACTGTCCACACTGGAGTCAGCTACACCGGCTATTCGCTCTGGGACACCTTCCGCGCGCAGAACTCGTTCCTGACCCTGTTCGCGCCGGAACGCGTCGACGATATGACCACGTCGATGCTGCAGGACTACCAGCAGAGCGGCTGGCTGCCCATGTGGAAGAACATCGCCGAGACCAACATCATGGTCGGCTCGAACGCCGACTCGATCATCGCCGAGAACATCGCCAAGGGCTTCGACGGGTTCGATCTCGACCTCGCCTACGCGGCCGTCCGCAAGAACGCGATGACGCCTCCGGATCAGGACACCACCCTGTGGTGGGGAGACCGGCAGCAAGGAACGCCGATCGAGGCGCGCGCGGGCCTGACGAGGTACAAGGAGAAGGGCTGGGTCGCCGCCGACCAGACCGCGGAGTCGGCCAGCCGTACCCTCGACTACGCCTATGAGGACTGGGCCGTCGCCCAGGTCGCCAAGGCGGTCGGCAACACCACCGACGAGCAGTTCTTCCTCAACCGCAGCAAGAACTACAAGAACCTGTTCAACACCTCGACGGGTCTCATGCAGGCCCGGAAGTATGACGGCTCCTGGACCACCGGCGGCTGGACCGAGGGCAACGAGTGGGTCTACACCAACGACGTCATGCACGACATGCCCGGCCTGATCGCACTCAAGGGCGGCAGCGCCGCGTACGCCACGTGGCTCGACAGCTACTTCGCGGGCGGACGCAACAACCACACCAACGAACCCAGCCACCACATCCCTTACCTGTATGACTACGCGGGCCAGCCGTGGAAGACCCAGGAGAAGGTCCGCGAGATCGCGGCCGCGAACTACAAGGCCACGCCAGACGGCCTGTCCGGCAACGACGACTGCGGCCAGATGTCGGCCTGGTATCTGTTCTCCGCGATGGGCTTCTACCCGGTCAACCCGGCTTCCGGCGAGTACGCGGTCGGCAGTCCCATGTTCGACAAGGTCACCCTTGACCTGCCAGGGACCACCACGCCACTGGTGATCAGCTCCCAGGGAGCGGCCACCAAGAAGTACGTGCAGGGACTCAGCAAGAACGGCACCGACATCACCAAGCCGTTCCTGAAGCACTCCGACCTCACCAGCGGCGGAAACCTCACGTTCACCATGAACGCGGCGCCGCAGGCTTGGGGCGCGACGACGCCTCCGCCGAGCTCCAACCTGGCCACCGGCAAAGCGGTGACGATGGTCAACGGCACTGAGGCGACCAACTGGGGCAAGCCGGTGGCGAACGCGGTGGACGGCAACGTGGCGACCATGGCGCAGTCGACCACCAGTGCCCCGTGGAGCCTGCGGGTCGACCTGGGGGCCAACACAGTGGCTGGTCGGATGGAGGTCAATCCCGAGTGGAAGAACTACGCGTCGAGCTATGACCTGAAGGTGTCGCAGGACGGCACGAACTGGACCACGGTGGCCAGTGAGGCTGACGCCGGTGGAACCACGGGTTGTGCGGCCCACGGTGTCACGAAGTGCGGACAACTCCGGTCGTATCAGTTCCCCGCGGTGACGGCTCGCTATGTGCTGTTGAGCGTCAACAGTTGGGTCAACGCCACGACCGGGCAACCGGCCGCCAGCGGATACGGCTGGTCGCTCGCGGAGTTCGGCGTCTTCGCGCCCGACTCGACGAACCTGGCTCTGAACCGCCCGGCTACGTCGACGGCTGCCTGTGGGGCCACCGAAGGTCCGGAGAAGGCGTTCAACGGCTCGGTGAGCGGCGGGCGTTCGGACAAGTTCTGTTCGCCGGCGTCGCCGTCCTGGTTGCGGGTCGACCTGGGTTCGGCGAAGGCGATCAAGTCGTTCGTGGTGAAGCACGCTGGTGCGGGTGGTGAGGAGTCTTCGTTCAACACCAAGGCGTTCACCATCCAAACGTCGAACGATGGCACCACCTGGACTACGCGGGTGACGGTCACGGCGAACACGGCGAACGTGACCACGCACCCGGTCACGTCGGTAAGTGCCCGCTATTTCCGGCTGAACGTGACCACACCCACCCAGACCACCAATACGGCAACGCGTATCTACGAGTTGGAGGTGAACGGCTAGAACACGCGGCGCGGTCGACCGGGGAAGGGGTCCGAAACCGCGCAAGTCGTGTACGCGTCGCGGAAGCCAACCATCATTAGCCATCGGAGAGTCGATGTCCAGGTCATTGAGAATATTAGTATCCGTCACACTCGGTGCTGGGTTGCTGGGAGTCGTTCCGCAGCTGCCCGCAGGCGCGGCGGTTCCTGCCGATCTGACCACTTTGGTCAACCCCTTGATCGGCACGAGAAATCACGGCAACACCTTTCCCGGCGCGGCGATGCCGTTCGGCATGGTCCAGGTCAGCCCGGACACGGGATGGAACACCGGCTACAACTACGACCACACCAGGGTGTGGGGATTCAGCCACACCCACCTGTCGGGTGTCGGCTGTGGCGCGGCGACGGAGGTGCCGCTGATGCCGACGGTCGGCGCGGTGACGTCGAACAGCCCGGCGACCTACGGCCAGACGCTCGACCACACCAAGGAGACGGCGTCACCCGGCTACTACAAGCTCGGCATGCCGAACGGTGTCACCGCGGAGCTGACCGCGACTCTGCGCACTGGGTTGCAGCGGTACACGTTCCCGACCACCACCCAGGCGAACGTCATGATCAACGTCGCTTCCGCGCGGGGCGGCATCGCGAACAGCTCCGCCATCTCGATCGTCGGTAACGACACCGTCGAGGGCTCGGTCACCCTGAGCGGGTTCTGCGGCAGCAACTCCGTCGCGACGCACACGGTGTACTTCTCGACGAAGTTCAGCCGCTCGTTCACTTCAAAGGGAACGTGGACGGGAACGACGTTCACACAGAACGGAACCTCGTCGTCTGGCACCGGGGCCCGAGGCGGCTGGGTCACCTTCGACGCGTCGACGAACAAGACGGTCACGGCGAAGACGGGCCTCTCGTACACCGGTCTGGCGGGCGCCCGCGCCAACCTCACGGCCGAGACCGGGACGGCGTTCGACTTCGACGGCAAGAAGACCGCCGCGCACGACACCTGGAACACCAAGCTGCACAAGATCGAGGTCGACGGCGGCACCACTGACCGTCAGGTCGCGTTCTACACCTCGTTGTATCACTCGTTGTTGCACCCGAATGTCGCCTCGGACACCGATGGCAAGTACATGGGGTTCGACAAGGTCGTGCATACCGCATCCGGGTATACCCCGTATCAGGTGTTCAGCTTGTGGGACACGTTCCGGAGTCAGAATCAGTTGCTCTCGTTGATCGAGCCGCAGGCGGCCAGGGACATGGGCTTGTCGCTGTTGGCGATCAACAGGGAGTTCGGTTGGTTGCCGCGGTGGACGATGTACAACTCCGAGACCAACATCATGACCGGTGACCCGGTGACCCCGTTCCTTGTGGATCTGTGGTCGCGTGGCCTGCTCCACGGTTATGAGGAGGAGGCGTACACGGCGCTGTGGAACAACGTCAACAATGTTCCGGCCACCACGCTCGGGATCAACGCGCGGCACGGCAACCCGAACTACAAGAGCCTCGGCTACGTCGCGCATGGCGCGGCGTGCACTCCGTGGCTGGCCGGGAACAAGGACTGCGACTTCTCCGGGTCGGCGACGCTGGAGTATGCGGCGGCGGACTCGGCGTTGGCGATCATGGCCGCGGGGTTGGGCAAGTCCGCGGACGCGGCGACGCTGCGGGCGCGGGGCCAGAACTACCGCAACATCTATGACGCCTCGATCGGCTCCTTCCGGCCGCGCAAGGCGGAAGGGTCGTGGCTGACCCCGTACAACCAGGTCAGTGGTGAGCAGGAGTTCCACGAGTCCGGCTCCTACCAGTACCAGTACCTGGTGCCGCAGGACACTGCCGGTCTGGTCGGCATGCTCGGCGGCGCGGCGGCGACGAACACCAAGCTCGACGCGTTCTTCGACTACCCCGGCCTGCTGACCGACATGGCGGCCACGGCGAAGAACGTGTGGGTCAACGGCGCCTACGACTACTACACGTTCAAGACCTACAACCCGAACAACGAGCCCGACCTGTTGGCGCCCTACACCTACTTGTGGACCGGGCAGCCGTACAAGACCGCCACGGTGGTGCGGGCGGCGTACACGCTGTTCACCAACGCGCCGAACGGGGTCACCGGCAACGACGACCTTGGCACGATGTCGGCGTGGTACGTGCTGTCGTCGCTGGGTCTCTATCCGCTGATGAACGGCACGAATGCCTACGGTGTCACCACACCGCAGTTCCCGTCGGCCACCCTCAAGATCGACACCTACGGCACCAACCAGGGCGGCACCCTGACGATCAACGCGCCCGGTGTCACCGACGCCAACCGCTACATCAGCACCGCCAAGCTCGGCACCACCGCGTTCACCCGCACCTGGCTGTCACAGGACGACTTCGACAAGGGCGGCGCACTGGACTACACCCTCAGCACCACCCCGGGTACGTGGGGCACGGGCACCAAGGATGTTCCGCCGTCGCCCAACTCGCCGAACCTGGCTCTCAACCGCCCGACGACGTCCGCGGCACCGTGCGGGACGACCGAGGGTCCGGAGAAGGCGGTCAACGGCTCGATCACCGGCGGCAGGACGGACAAGTTCTGCTCGCTGGCGACGTCGGCCTGGATGCGGGTCGACCTCGGCTCGGCGAAGGCGATCAAGTCGTTCGTGGTGAAGCACGCGGGCGCGGGTGGCGAGTCGACCACCTACAACACCAAGGCGTTCACCATCCAGACCTCGAACGACGGCACGACCTGGACCACCAGGGCGACCGTCACAGCCAACACGGCAAACGTGACCACCCACCCGGTCACCTCGGTCAGCGCCCGCTATGTCCGGCTGAACGTGACCACACCTACGCAGACGACCAATACGGCCACGCGCATCTACGAGCTGGAGGTCAACGGCTAGCCGGTGGCGTTCGACGGTCGCTTGTGGCGGCGGACATTCACGAGCTGCGTGAGGGCCTCTGGGCTCGGTGGAACGACGCGGTACCCACTGAGCCCCGAGGCCCCACTCATGGATGGGCACAACTGGTTTGGTCCTCACCTTTATGCACAACCACGATGATTGGGCGAAATTGAGGTCAAAGTTAGCGCGTTCATTTGTCCCGGTGGCGTTGATCGCCGGGGTGCTCGGGTTCGTTCCGCCACAACTGGCCGGGGCGGCCGTTCCGGCTGATCTGACGACTCTGGTCAATCCGTTGATCGGGACGAGAAATCACGGAAACACGTTCCCGGGTGCGGCGTTGCCGTTCGGCATGGTGCAGCTCAGTCCGGACACGGGTTGGAACGTCGGTTACAACTACGACCACACGAAGGTGTGGGGTTTCAGCCACACGCATCTATCGGGTGTGGGTTGTGCGGCGGCGACCGAGGTGTCGCTGATGCCGACGGTCGGCGCGGTGACATCCAACAGCCCGTCGGTCTACGGCCAGACGCTTGACCACACCAAGGAAGCGGCGTCTCCCGGCTACTACAAGCTGGGTATGCCGAATGGTGTCACGGCCGAGCTGACGGCGACCATGCGGACGGGGTTGCAGAAGTACACATTCCCCGCGACCACCGAGGCGAACGTGCTGTTCAACACAGCCTTGACGCGGGGCGGGACAGCGGCCAGTTCCTCCACCACGATCATCGGCGATGACACGGTGGAAGGTTCGGTCACGATCGGCGGTTTCTGTGGCGGTACCACCCAGCCGCAGCACACGGTGTACTTCTCGGCGAAGTTCAGCCGTCCGTTCGTCTCACAGGGAACCTGGTCGGGCACGGTGTTCACCCCGGGCGGTTCGTCATCGACCGGGAGTGGCGCCCGAGGGGGTTGGGTTCGATTCGATACCTCCATCAGCCGGGAGGTGACGGTGAAGACCGGTCTCTCCTATACCGGTCTTGCGGGAGCGCGGGCGAACCTGACCGCTGAGACCGGGACGTCGTTCGACTTCGCGGCGAAGAAGACCGCCGCGCACGACATCTGGAACACGAAGCTGCACAAGATCGAGGTCGACGGCGGCACGACCGACCGGCAGACCGCGTTCTATACCTCGCTGTATCACTCGCTGTTGCACCCGAACATCGCGAGTGACACCGACGGCAAGTACATGGGCTTCGACAAGGTCGTGCACTCTGCCACCGGGTCCGCGCAGTATCAGACGTTCAGCTTGTGGGACACCTTCCGCAGCCAGAATCAGCTGATCGCTTTGCTCGAACCCCAAGTCGCACGGGACATCGGGCTCTCGATGCTGTCGATCAACCGGGAGTTCGGGTGGTTGCCGCGTTGGTCGATGTACAACACCGAGACGAATGTGATGACCGGCGACCCGGTGACTCCGTTCCTTGTGGACCTCTGGTCGCGCGGCCTGCTCGCCGGACATGAGGAAGAGGCGTACGCGGCGCTCTGGAAGAACGTCAACGAGATTCCCGCCACCACCCTGGGGATCAACGCCCGACAGGGCAACCCCACCTACAAGAGCCTCGGCTACATCCCGAGCGGCATCACCTGCAGCCCGCCGCCGAACCAGGATTGCGCCTATCCATCGTCGGCCACGCTGGAATACGCGGCGGCGGACTCGGCGCTGGCGATCATGGCCGCCGGCCTGGGCAAGACCGCGGACGCGGTCACACTGCGGGCGCGGGGCCAGAACTTCCGCAACCTGTATGACGCGTCGATTGGCGTCTTCCGGCCGCGTATGTCGGACGGCTCGTGGTTGACTCCGTACAACCCGACTGACGGGGCGCACGAGTTCAATGAGGCGGGTGCGTACCAGTACCAGTGGCTTGTGCCGCAGGACCCCGCGGGCCTGGTCGGCATGATGGGTGGCGCGACAGCGGCGAACACCCGTCTTGACGAGTTCTTCGCTTATTCCAAGCTGCTCACCGACCCGGCGACCACCGCGAAGACGGACTGGGTCAACGGTGCCTACGACTACTACAGCTTCAAGACCTACAACCCGAACAACGAGCCGGACCTGATCGCGCCGTACACGTACCTGTGGACCGGTCAGCCGCACAAGACCGCCACAGTCGTGCGGGCCGCCTACACGCTGTTCACGAACGCTCCGAACGGTGTGACCGGCAACGACGACCTCGGCACGATGTCGGCCTGGTACGTGCTGTCGTCGCTCGGCATCTACCCGCTCATGCACGGCGCGAACTTCTACGGCGTCACCACACCGCAGTTCCCCTACGCCAAGGTGACGATCGGGACCTACGGCACCACGCAGGGCGGAACGTTGACGATCAACGCGCCGGGCGTCACCGATGCCAACCGCTACATCGGCACCGCCAAGCTCGGCGGGACGGCGTTCAGCCGGACCTGGCTGTCCCAGGTGAACATCGCCAAGGGCGGCACGCTGGACTACACCGTCTCCAGCACCCCGAGCACGTGGGGGACCGGGACCACCGATGTCCCGCCGTCGCCCAACTCGCCGAACCTCGCCCTGAACCGCCCGACGACGTCGGCGGCGCCGTGCGGGACCGCTGAGGGCCCGGAGAAGGCTGTCAACGGGTCGGTAAGCGGCGGTCGGTCGGACAAGTTCTGCTCGCTGGCGACGTCGGCCTGGCTGCGGGTCGATCTCGGTTCGGCGAAGGCGATCAAGTCGTTCGTGGTGAAGCACGCGGGTGCGGGCGGTGAGTCGACCGCCTACAACACCAAGGCGTTCACGATCGAGACGTCGAACGACGGCACCACCTGGACCAACCGGGTCACCGTCACCGCGAACACAGCCAATGTCACCACGCATCCGGTGACGGTGAGCGCGCGCTACGTCCGGTTGTCGGTGACCACACCGACCCAGACGACCAACGCGGCCACCCGCGTCTACGAGCTGGAGGTCAACAGCTAGCCAAAGGGGAGCGGGCCGGCCGGTTGAGACTCACCGGTCGGCCCGCTCCAGTCCAAGTGCGTAAGAGACAAGGCCATGACATGACGACAGCATCGAGCGCGGAAGCCGTCGACTACACCGTCGAACGACACGCCGCCCTGGACCTGGTCAACACCGGCCAGATCGTCGCGACCGACGCGATTCTGCGTCGCGCCGACGAGGCGGACCTCGACTTCGGCGTGTTCGCCGCACTGCTCTGGCTGGGTGGTTCCGGTTACCTGGAACGCAGGTTGCCCAGTCCGGATGACGATCCCGCCGCAACCTTGATCTGGCCGGTGCGCCTGACGGTGGCCGGTATGCAGCTGCTCACCTGGTTCCTTCAGACTCACGGCCGCTGGCAGCGCTTGTCGCGCTGATAGCGGGTCAGGGGTGGCGGCCGTGGGCCTGGCGGAACCAGCCGAGCAGTTGCAGGCCCGCCACGGTCAGCCGGACCTTGGACGCGGGCGCGGTGGCGGGGTCTTCGCCGGGACCGGCCACTTTGCGTTCGAGCAAGCCCGATCCGGCCATCCAGAGCAGTGCGGCGAACACGCCGAGGTCGAGGTCGGCGCCGTCGGCGCGGAATACCATCGCGCCGGTCGCGATGATCTGACCGGTGTTCACGAGGTCGAGCGCGGTGTGTCGGTCGGTCGTGTAGTCGACGGCTCCCGCTGTAAGTGTTGTGGTCATGTCGTGGCCTTGCCGTTTCTCGAGCGACCAGCCGAAACCCATCGCTGCGTAGAACTGATCGAAACTGTGGTCTAACACACATCTTCACTCATGATGAGTCAGGTTGACCGAGCAGTCAAGGCCCGCCGCATGTTCAGTCCGCGGCGATGGACACACCCGTGGCCGCGCTGGTGATCGTGTAGCTAGTGCCCTTGAACCGCACTCCGGACAGGGTTCCGTTGAACCCGCGGGGCACCGTGGCGGCCTGCAGTGCCGTGGTGGTGCCGTTGGGGATGTACCCGAAGAGGTCGCTGATGATGACGTCGGCGAACTTGCCGCCACAGACCTCGTTGAAGGTCATGATGAGTTCCGCGGGAACGCCGACGGCGGGAACGGCCGAGGACCCGAAGACAAGTGTCTTGCCGAACCCGGACTTGCCGTTCGCCCAGGTCGTCGCGCCGGTCGCGATCGCCGCGCCGGTGGCAGCGTCGATGGTGGTCGCGCCGACGCCCTCGTCGAATGGCAGGCGCAGGGCGAGTGCGGGCTCGGTGGCGGGCTCGGCCGCGACGCCGCCGTTGTACTTGGCGGTGATCTCGGTGGCGGTCAGCGCGCGGTCGTAGACGCGGGCCTCGTTGATGGTGCCGACGAACGTGCGGTTGGCGTCGGACGGGCAGCCGCCGACAAGCACCGACGTGCCGGTCGACGGCGTCAACGCGCCGGTCAGGGTGCGAGAAGCCCGTTCGACACCGTCGATGTAGATCTTCATCGTGGCGCCGTCGTAGACACCGGCCACGTGGTGCCAGCCTCCGGTCGGGACGGTCGCGGTGGTCAGCAGATCGGTCCATGCTCCGCCGACGACGATGGCGAAGGAGACGCGTCCGCCCGCGCCGCCGCGCAGCACGTAGCCCTTGTTGCCGGACGACCAGGAGTCCTTGGCGATGATGCTGCCCCGCCAGATCTCCGTCGGCCAGCTCGTCGCGTTCACCCAGGCCGACGCGGTGATCCGCTGGGTGGGGTTGAGCTTCGTCGCGTCCGCGGTGGTCACCACGGCGCCGTTGTTGGTCGGTACCCGCAGGACGATGGCGGGGTCCTGGGTGCCCGCCGTGCCGCTGGTGGCCTGGTAGGCGGTGGTGATCTCGGCGGCGGACAGTGCTCGGCTGTAGACGCGGGGTTCGTCGATGTCGCCGGTGAACTTGCGGGTGTTGTCAGACGGGCAGTTGCCGATGACGACAGGCACGGCGGACGCGGTCAACCCGCCGGTCTGGTTCTTGGTGGCCTGTTCGACGCCGTCGATGTAGATCTTCATGGTGGTGCCGTTGTAGACGCCTGCGACGTGGTGCCATCCGCCCGCGGCGGCGGTGGCGGTGGTGGTCAGTTCGGACCAGGTTCCGCCTGCGACGATGGCGAAGGAAATACGTCCGCCCGCGCCGCCGCGTAGGACGTATCCGCCGTTGCCGCCTGCCCAGGTGTCCTTGGCGATGATGCTGCCCTGGTAGATCTGCGCGGGCCAACTGGTGGCGTTGACCCACGCCGAGACCGTCAGGGCCTGCGCGGGGTTGAGGCTGGGCCGGTCGGCCACGGAGAGGTTCGCGTTGGGGTAGGTCAGCTGGTGGGCCTGGGTGAAGGGGCCCTTGGTGGTGACGCCGGAGTACCTGACGAGCTGGTCGCGCATACCGGTGTAGTCGCCGAACCGGCCGAACGCCTGCGCGGCCATGGCGGGCCACGCGTCGTAGGCGCCGGAGGTGCCGTGGTCGACGCGCGGGACCGGCGCCATGGAGTCGCTCATGGACAGTGCGCGGATCCAGTCGCCGTCGATGAGCTCGCTGGTGACGAAGTTCTTCATCTCGGTCTTCTGGGTGCTGGTGAGCTTGTCGGCCAGCAGGTTCGACCCGATCGCGAAGTCGACCACGGTGCGCACCTCGACCAGCGACCCGTCGGCGTGCCTGCAGTTCCAGACACCCTCGCCCGCGGAGTACAGCGCGAGGACCTCGGGCAGCAGCGAGTTGGCCGACGAGCGCAGCGTCGTGGCGGTGGTGGTGTTGCCCGCGGCCTGCTGCAGGTCGGCGGCCTGGTTCATCATCCACACGTTCGCGGCGTTGAACGCGGCGACCTGGTTGACGTACTTCGGCAGGACTTCGAGCAAGTTGTGGTTGAGGCCGTAGTCCGCGAGCTTCTGGCCGGACGGGACAAGCGTCTGCCAGTGCGTCGAACTCTCGGTCAGCCGCGTCAGGACCGTCTTGCTGTTGATGGTCGTATTGAGGTAGGCGCGGTCGCCGCTGTAGTTGATGTAGTTGAGAACCGTGGAGAACACGGTCAGGTCGTTGGCCGAGTACCACGGACCGACCGTGCCGCCCTGGATCCACTCGACGGCGTAGCAGCCGTAGATGTTCTTGGTCAGCCAGTGGTCGGTCATCTTCTTGAACTCTGTCGGGTCGAGCAGCGACAGGATGACCGAGCAGTACGACGTGTCCCAGAAGTACGTGACGGTCGGGGCGTACTCGGGCGCGGCGGTGACATACACCCGGTCGATGCCGGAGAACGTGCCGGTCCGGCCGAGGTTGGTGTTGAACGACGGCCCGAGGTTGGTGCGCTCCAAGGTGAGCACGGTCAGGATGGCCATGTAGTAGAGCCGCGCGATCGCGTTGCCGTTGGTGGTGTTCTCCGGGGTCAGGACCGGCAGCGATCCCGAGTAGTGGGAGTTCCCCGACGTGAAGGCCTGGGTCCATCGGGTGGACCACCCGGTGGCGGCGGCGGTGAACACGGACGCGAAGTTCTGCAGCGCGGTGTTGGCGGCGTTGGTGACGCTCTGGCCGTCGGACACATTGACGAGTGCCTGGCCGGTCGACGTGTTGCCGACCGACATGACGATGTTGATCGTCTGGGTGGCGCCCGCGGCGAGCGTCAGGCTCCAGGAGGCGGTGCCCGCCGCGCCGGACACGGCGAGGGTCGGGGCCCCGCTGACCGCGAACACGGTGACCGTGGCGCCGGTGTTGTCGGAGACCATGACGTTCGCGGCGGGGGTGCCGACCGTGCGCGCGGTGAAGTTCGAGTCGCCGGGCCGCGGCACGCTCCACGACCAGCCGGAGGTGCTCTTGCGGATGCGCGGGTTGAGATTCGCCGAGAACGTGCTGGTCACCGCCGCGGCGGTCGGATTGGACACCGTCAGCTGAAGCAGCAGCTGGTTGGCCTCGAACGTCAGGCGGGTCGCGGTCTGGACGGTCAGGCCCTTGGCGGTGGTGGCCTTGCGGAGGATTTCGTATGCCGACCAACGCGAGTGGGTGGAATTGAGTCCGGTCCCGTCCACCGTGAGGTCGACAGCCGAGCCCGCCTGGGCGTAGGGCGGCAGGGTGAAGTTGTTGACGCCCAACACGTTGCCGCTGACGTTGACGCCGCCCCAGAAGTTGGAGATCGCGGGCAGGTGCCGCAACCCCGACACGGCCAGCCAATCGCTGGTCAGCGAATCCAACGGAGGCGGGGTGCCGGTGGCCGCATTGGCCAACGCGGCCGGGAGGAGCGGAGCGGCGAACACGCTCGCCGCCAACACGGACGACCACTTGAGAAAGTCACGACGGCTGGCATCAGTCATTGGGGGCTCCGACAGATTGTTCCGGTGCAGGGGGGAAGAACGATCTGTGGCGGGCCGCCGACCCACTCCGGGTCGGCGGCCCGCCGACGGTCACTCCGCGGCGATGGAGACGCCCGTCGACCCGCTGGTGATCGTGTAGCTGGTGCCCTTGAACTTCACTCCGGACAGGGTTCCGGTGAAGCCGCGGGACACCGTGGCGTCCTGCAGGGCGGTCGTGGTGCCGTTCGGGACGAAGCCGAACAGGTCGCTGATGATGATGTCGGCGAACTTGCCGCCGCAGATGATGTTGAACGTCATGATGAGTTCGGCGGGGACCGTGACCGCGGGGCCGCTCGCGGCACCGAAGACCAGGGTCTTGCCGAATCCGGT
>DATLIA010000306.1:0-2452 GCA_035540215.1 Actinokineospora sp.
GGCCTGCGGACACGGTCGTCCGGGGACCCGCCGCGTGGCTGGCGAGCCTCACCCCGGGCCGGACGGGCCTCGCGACCAGCGGCGCGGTCGTCGGCCGGGCGTCCGGCGCGATCAGCCGGGCGACCCGCGCGGTCATCGGCGGCCACTCCGTCGGCGGGGCGTGCGCGACCGCCGGGACGGGGGACCCGCCTGCGCTCGTCCTGCGGCGGGCGCGGCCTGCGGACGGGAACCTCGTCGAACGGGTCACCCGCCGCGTCGTCCGGCCGTGGGCGGGCGCCGACGGCGGGCTTGATGTCGTCACCGTCGTCGGGGGTGCGTTTGCGGGCGGCCGTCTTCGATTCGGGGTCGCGCTGCAGGAACAGCCTGCCCAGGCCGATGGCTACGACCACCGCGGTGGTGAGGCCCATCGTCGGGAAGTTGCTGGTCAGCGGGAGCGCGACGGAGAACAGCAGCGCCTTGAGGCCGCCCCCGGGCGTGTCCGGGCCCAGCGCGAGCACGCTGCCCACAGCCGTCACCGCGAACACCAGCGGCGGCTGCACGATCGGCCCGAACAGGTTGCGTCGTCGCACCAGGCACACCGCCGCGACGCAGCCCAGGATGTACGCGCCCTGATAGATCTTGCCCAGGGTGTCCTGTCGCTGCATATCGATCGCGGCGGCCACGAGCGCGAGCCCGAACGCCAGCAACACCGCGCCCCACCATGGCAGGCCACGCGACCTGCCGAAGATCGGGCGCTCATCCCACGTGGGCTCCACGTGGTCGTCATCAAGATCGCTGTGGCGATCGCGAGTCGCGGTCACGTCGGTACACGTTAGTCCGTCGGTGTTGGGTCGCTGTCATCCTGCGACTAACCAGCCAATTGTGTGAGCCCGCGCATACGCCGATCGGTCTAGCCGCACCACTAGTGGTCACGAACCTCCGGTCGTAACCACTAGCTTTCGGCCGCGTCGAACGGCATCGCCTCCTGCGGATCGTGGCCGTTGATGACCGTCTCCTCCACCCGCCGGACACCGGGGACCGGGGTCGGGCTGGCGGCGGCGTCGGACAGCGGCATGACGGTGGTGCGGAACAGTTCCAGCGCGTCGAGTTCGCGGCGGCGGGCCGACAGGAAGCGCTGGAGGTGGGTGCTGGACAGGTTGACCGCGTCGATGGCCAGGCCCGCGGACCGGTGGGCCGCGGCCGCGCGGGACCGGACCGCGGTGACGTCGTCGGCGATCGTGCGCTCGGTGGCGGCGAACAGCGCCGCCGAGGCGATCACCGCGAAGCCGGTCGGGCCGCAGATGAACACGCGGCGGTCCAGCAGCCAGCGCATCAGGTCCGGGTCCGTGTCCAGCGCGGCCACGACCGCCGCGTCGGACGGGACGAACATGATCGTGCCGTAGATCGCGTCCGCCCAGCGCTGATAGCCCTTGCCCGCCAGCTCCGCCGCGCGCGACCTGATGTTGCGCACGTGGACCCGCAGCGCGTCGAGGCGTTCCTCGGCGTTGTCGGTCTCCACGGCCTCCGCCCAGCAGGCCAGGCTCATCTTGGCGTCGACCGGGACCCGGCGGTCGGCGCCGACGAGTAAGAGCAGGTCGGGCCGGACGGCGCCGCCGCCCGCGACGTCGGTCTGCACGCTGAAGTGCAGACCCTCCCGCAGGCCAAGGGCTCGCGCGGTCTCCACCAGCACCTGTTCGCCCAGCTCGCCCCGGCCGCTGATCGAGGCGAACGCGACCTCGTAGCGGCGCAGCGCGATCTGGTGGGCGTCGGAGCGGCGGCGTTCGGCCTCGACCTCGGCGCGCGCGGCGTCGGCTCTGCGGACGCTGTCGCCGTAGAGCCGCCAGAACAGCGCGGCTGCGGCGGCGAGCAGCAGCACGAGGACGGCGGCGACGGTGCCGAGCACGGCGGTCACGGTGCGGACCTCCTCCACTGATTGGGGTGTCGCGACGATGATCGCGCATACCCCCGACAGAACCAGCTCGAACGCGCGTTCGACCGGCGTGGCTCCCCCGATCGGGGGGATCTTCGCCGTAACTTGGCCGGATGCGGGTCCTGCATACCTCCGACTGGCACCTGGGCCGCACCTTCCACGGCCGAGACCTGCTCGCCGAGCAGGAGTCCGTGCTGTCCGGCCTCGCCGACCTGGTCACCGACGAGAAAGTCGACGTCGTCGTAATGTCCGGCGACCTCTACGACCGTGCCGTCCCCTCCGCCGAGGCCGTCGGCGTGTGTGCCCGCGTGCTCGGCCGGATCGCCGCGGCGGGCGCCCAGATCGTCATCACGCCGGGCAACCACGACTCCGCCCCCCGGCTCGGCGCGTTCGGCGAGTTCGCCGCCGCGGGCGGGCTGCACCTGCGCACCTCGGTCATGGACGTGGCCAACCCCGTCCTGCTCGCCGACGAGCACGGCCCGGTCGCCTTCTACGGCATCCCCTATCTGGAGCCCGAGATCGCCCGCCAGGGCCTTGGCCTGC
>DATLIA010000307.1:0-37949 GCA_035540215.1 Actinokineospora sp.
ACTCGAAGCCGTGCTCGCCGAGATGGACCGCCGCGCCGACAACCCCGCCCCGGTGCCCGCCCCGGAGCGGACATGGGTTGACGACCTGTTCGCCGGGCCGCGCCCGGTCGACGAGGACGACGACCCGATCGAACAGGGCGAGGAGTGGGCGCGGTTCGACGCTCTGCTCGCCGACGGAGTTGATGAGCGCCAGGCCTACGCCGAGGCGTTCGGCAAAGACGTCGACAAGGTGCGTCGCGAGGAAGCCATTGTCCGACTGCGCGACGAGGGCTTCACCGGCCGATCGTTCGAGGAGCTGGCGCGCGGCGCCTACCGTGTGCGTCTCGAAGAGGACTACTTCGCCGCCGAGGCAGCGACAAACGGCTACCTGCTCAACAGTCAGGGCGTGGCGCGTGGGATCGACCCCCGCGAACTGTGGCGCCAGAACGAGACCTACGCCCGGAAGTGGGCCAGCGATGAACTCCTCGAATGGTGGGACGAGCGCGGTAGGATTACCTTCGCCCAGTTCCAGGAGGAGCTGTTGACAGGCAGCAACGCGGCACGATTCCGCACAGGTGGTGAGACGTGGCAGCAGTGACAGCGGAGCAGGCCCGCGAGGCACACGCGGCAGGCCGCGCGGCCGCGCTGGCGCTGCAGCCCAGCACCAACCCGCACGCCGTAGACGTTCCCACGCCGTGGCGTCAGCCCCGTACCACGGCCGGGCGTGCCGCACTCGCCGTGCGCGTGCGCGAGGCCGCTCTTCTCGCGCGTGCCTGGCGACTGGGCTACTCGGCGGGCCAAGCCGACTATGCACGCGCACGCGGACTCGTGCCCGCGTCCGCCGACTGACGCGGGCGACCGCCACCAGCGCCGCGCCCAGGCCGCGACCGCTCCCACTTTCGCCAGGCCACCTCGCGGCCTGGTAGCCACCCTGGAACGCCGTCGATCATGGCGTCCGGCGGTGGGCAGTCGTCATAGCGCTCGCGCCACTTCGCGACAGCGGAGCGGCTAACGCCGAACCAGGCCGCGACCGTCGCAGCGCCGACGTACTCGCGCACGGTCAGACCCCGGTGATGGAGAGCTGGCCGGCGCCGAAGAGGTCGATCACGCCCGCCTCGACGCCGTACCGGTCGACTTTGACAGTCATCACCGCGGCGAACTCAGCCTCCGCGATGGCTTCGAAGATGTCGATCTGGTGAGCGATCGGGCCGAACAAGTCCGTGTCGGTGAAGAGCACTTCGTCTCCCTTATTCTTTGTCTGCGTTGTTGACAACCTTAGGACAGCCGGCCGCTACTGTCAACAACGCGGACAAAGTTAGTACGTCGGGCAGAGGTGCTTCCTCACAGCGGCAAGGATGCGGGTCGACTTCTCCCGGCCGAAACCCTCCGGATGATCGGCCGACGTGAAGCGCTTCTGGACCAGGCCGACGAGCTTGTCCTGGTCGTTCGGCCATTGCACCACGCTCGTGCACTGGTCCCTGCCGCGGCTGACCACCCGGTCGGGCTTGCCATCGACGATGTTCGGGTCAATCGCTTGGAGGTCGGCGACGTAGGCGTCGGCCGTGGCCTGATCGGGCTTCGGCGGCGCTCCGGGAACGGTCGCCGCAGGGGCCGACGACGGCGAACTGGCCGCGTCGTTCCCCGGCTCACTGCCGCATCCCGCAAGCAGCGCGGCCACACCGAACGAGATCAAGACGAGAGTCGACTTCACGCCTCGTTGTCGCCGCCCAGTCGCCGACCGTTACGACCCCCGCGCTGACCGCGGGTTGAACACCATTCAGCCGGCCAGGCGCCGGGCTACTCCACGCCCCAGGAGGGCACGTCATGCGCAAGACCACGCTTCCCGTCCACGCCACACTCGTTCACCCGCGCACCGGCACCCCGCTGCAGGCAGTCGGCTACCGCCGCGACGGGCGCCCGATCTGGCCGGTCATGGGCGCGTCCCCGGACGACCCGAGCAACACCGATCCGGCAGGCGATCCGCCCGCTGGCGACCCGCCCGCCGACCCGGCACCGGCCGACAAGCCTCCGGTCAAGCCCGCCGATGACGGCGACGACCCGACCACGCTCAAGGCGACAATCGCGGCCCTCCGCAAGGAGAACGCCAAGGACCGCACCGACGCCAAGAGCAAGGCCGCAGAGACCGCCAAGGCCGAGCTTGCCCAGCAGATCGGCAAGGCCCTCGGCCTGGTCAAGAACGACGAGCCCGCCGACCCGGCCAAGCTCGCCGCGCAGGCCGCCGAATCCGCCGAGACTGCCCGCCAGGCGCAGGTGGAACTCGCCGTATTCAAGGCCGCCGTCCCTGCGGGCGCCGACCCGATCAAGCTCACAGACAGCCGGTCCTTCATGGCGAAGGTCACGAAGCTCGACCCCACTGCCGACGGGTTCGGCAAGAAGGTCGCCGATGCCGTGGCCGAGCACATCGAGGCCAACCCGAACGCCAAGACCACCCCGGCCGCCCCGCCCCGATCCGGTGCGCCCGTCGGCGGTGGCACCCCGGCTGGCGGCCGATCCACCAGCCTGCACGCCGCCGTGACCAAGGCCGTCGGCGGCTGACAACCCAACGGAGAACCCAATGCCCGTTACGCTCGCCCAAGCGCAGCTCAACACCCAGGTCGACCTCGACTTCGCGGTGATCGACAACCTGCGCCGCTCGACCTGGCTGTTCGATCAGCTGGTCTTCGACGACACCGTTACCCCCGGTACCGGGGGCGCCTCGCTGCAGTACGGCTACACCCGACTCGTCACCGCGGCGTCCGCCGGCTTCCGCGCCTTCAACACCGAGTTCACCCCCGGCCAGGCCACCAAGGCTCAGGCGTCGGTGAACCTGAAGCCGCTCGGCGGCGCGTTCACGCTCGATCGGGACCTGGCCACCCTCGGCCCGGCCGCGTCAAACGAGGTCACCTTCCAGCTGCAGCAGCTGCTCGCCTCGATCCCGATCCGCTTCATGCGCGAGCTGATCTTCGGCGACGTCGCAGTCGACGCACTGGGCTTCGACGGCCTGAACAAGGCGCTCGCGGGCACCACGACCGAGGTCGTCCCGAACTCCGGCAGCACCGCCTACGCGGACTGGACCTCGGCCACGGTCAACACCGTCGACAAGGCCAACGACGTCCTCGACCTGCTCGACCTGTTCCTGTCCAAGGTCGTCCCGTCGAGGACCGGCGGCATGACCGGCAACGACGCGGGCGAGCTGCCGCCCGGCGTGAAGGCGATCATGGGCAACACCACGTCCATCACGCGGGTCCGCTCGATCGCCCGCCGCGCGGGGTCCTACACGATCACCACCGACACCCTCGGCCGCGAGATCGAGCGGTACAAGCAGTGGGTCCTCGTCGACATCGGCGACCGGGAAGACGGCGCCGCGCCGATCATCCCGATCGAGACGCGAGACCCTGACGGCGGTGGCGGTGGCGGAAACATCACCGGACTGACCGACCTCTACGCGGCCACGTTCGGCATCGACTCACTGCACGCCGCGAGCAAGGCGGGCGCTCCGCTGGTGCAGACGTGGATGCCCGACTGGAGCACAGCTGGCGCCGTCAAGACCGGCGAGGTCCAGCTCGGCCCCGCGGCCGTGGTGCTGAAGAACACCAAGTCGGCTGCGGTCCTCCGCAACCTGAAGGTGCAGTAGCCCCATGACGAACACGTGGAAGATCACCGCGCCCGTCGCCGCCTTCACGGGTGACGTGGCGGGCTGCGCCTTCGCCAACGGCACCTACACGGGTGCGGCGTCGGTCGGCGCCCTGAACTACTTCCGGGGCGCTGGCTACACCGTCGAGGCGCTCGACGACCAGGCGGCCGCGGCCGAACCCGAGCCGCCGCACGACCCGCCCGTCGACAACCCGACCCCGGCGGCCCTGCCCGCGAAGTCCGCGGCCAAGGCCGAGTGGGTCGAGGCCGCAGTCCATGCGGCTCTCGCCGAGGAGCCGGGTGTCGACGAGGCCGAGGCGCGCGCCAAGGCCGACGCCATGACCAAGGACCAGCTCGTCGAGCTGCTGACCCCGAAGGAGGAGGCGTGAGCCAACTCGGCGCCTACAAGGGCATCATCCGCGACGCCCTCGGCCACGTGAACTCGTGCGACCGACCCGATCCGACGCAGGTTTTCCACCGCGCGAACCTGCCGCGTGTGGGCCTGGACGACGTTGCCGCGCTGGCGACCGGCGTCATGACCAGCGTGCCGATCTGGCTCAACGCGGGCGACGTGATCACGTCGCTCTCGTTCACCTCCGGCGGCACCGCGGCGGGCACGCCCACGAACTACTGGTTCGCGCTCTACAGCTCGGCGGCGACTCCGGCGCTGCTCGCGCAGAGTGCAGACCAGACCACTGCGGCGTGGGCGGCCGACACGGTCAAGACGCTCGCGCTGGCCACGGCCCAGCGGATCACCGCATCCGGGCTGTACTGGGCGGCCTGCATGGTCACCGCGACCACCCCGCCGACGCTGGTCGGCACGGTCGGCGCGAAGCCGGTCCTGACCGGTGAGGGCAACCTCGCGGTCACCTCCGGCGCTGGTCTGACCACGGCCGCCCCGGCCACGATCGCAACCCCGGCGTTCAAGCGCCAGGTTCCGCTCGCGCTGGCCTCCTGATCGTCCGCCGGTCGCGCCAACGGGAGGGCGCGACCGGCGGGCATCCTCCCGAAAGGACAGTCACGTGACCGTCTACGAGAAGGTCGTCGACGGCGTGGTCGTCGAGCGCGTCCAGCCCATCGACGGCGACTACACCGACACCCTGCTCGGCACGCTCGTGCTCGACGGCGACCCGCACTGGCGCATCGCCGACGAGGACCAGGCGCCCGCGCAGCCCGACGACACCCCCAAGCCGCCCGCGGCGGGCGACATCGAGGACCAGGCCCCCGCTGACCCCAAGCCCAAGCCCGCGAGCAAGCGGGCCACACCCAAGGAGTAGCCCGTGCCCCGCGTGATCCCCGCTGTGGCCAACAACAGTGCCATCGGCCTCGTCCTCGCACTGACCGCGCCGACGGTCGACAACGACGCCATCCTCAACAACGGACGCCGCGTCTTGCACGTCAAGAACGCCGCAGGCGCTCCCATCAACGTCACCATCAAGGCCCCCGCCGCCGCCACCCCCGGCGGCATTCCGCTCGCCGACAAGGTCGTCGCCGTCGCCAATGGCACCGAGGCCGAGTTCGGCCCGTGGGGACCGGAGTGGCAGCAGGCCGACGGCTACGTGTGGATCGACTACTCCGCGGTCACCAGCATCACCCGCCAGGTCCGCGAGATGCCGCGGGTGATGTAGGTGGCCAGGGTGTACGCCACCGACGGCGACCTGACCGGGTACGGCCTGCCGCCCGGTGTCGTGCAGCCGGCGCCGCCGGAGTCGACGCGGATGCTGACCCGCGCATCCCAGCGGGTCGACGGAGCACTCCGGAGCGCGGTCTACGCCACCGATAGCGCGTACATGCCGACCGAGCAGGTCGTCAAGGACGCGATGCGGGACGCGGTGTGCGCCCAGGTCGCCTACTGGCTGAGCAACCCGGGTAGCGAGCAGGCGGAGAACGGCGGTCCCGGTAGTGGCCAGTGGGACAGCGTCTCGATCGGCTCAGTGTCCCTGTCTGGCCGTAAGTCCACATCGGACGGCACGGGCGCGGCGCCTCGGTTGTGCGACGACGCGCTGGCGCACCTGCGAGACGACGCGGGCTTGCTGCCGGGTCACATCGTGACCGGCGGTGTCGAGCGGGGGTGGTGATGGAGATCCCCGCGTGGGCCTACGCCCAGGGCGGCGAAGACATCGTCATCGAGCCCTACCTCGGCGCAGGCCCGTTCGGCGACACCTACGGGCCTGCGGTGACCGTGCGGGCGATCGTGGACGACAAGCGGCGCCTCGTGCGTGGCAGCGGCGGCGACCAGGTCGTCGCCTCGACGACCCTGTTCTGTCCGCTCACGACCGACGCTCCGGCCGACAGTCGGGTCACCGTGCGCGGCCGGCAGACGATCGTGATCGCCTCCCGCAAGCTCGACGGCCACGCCCTGCCCGTCCCCAGCCACGTGGAGGTGAGCTGCGAGTGACCCAGAACGCCACGTTCACCAGCAACGTCACAGCCGTCGGCGCGGCCGAGCGCGCGGGCACGGTCAAAGGCCTACGGCTCGCGGGCGAGCATGTGCTCGCAGCATCCCGCGCGGTCGTGCCCATCGAAGAGGCGACGCTCGAACGGTCCGGCACGGCCAGCGTGGACGCGTCGAACCTGCGGGGCGCGGTGTCCTACGACACCCCGTACGCGGTGGTCCAGCACGAGGACCTGTCGCTGCGCCACGACTCCGGCCGGACCGCGAAGTACCTCGAACGCCCCCTCGCCGAGGAAGCAGGCACAGTCGCCGAGATCATCGCCGCACAGGTGCGGAGGGCGCTGAGGTGACTCTCCTCGAAGAGGTCGCCCAGCTGCTCGAAGACCTCGGCCTCGGCGACTACCGCGGCGATGGCTCCCTCGGCGGCACGATCTTCCTCGGTTCATTGCCGCAGGATCCGGATCTCGCGCTCGGTGTGCAGCTCTACGGCCGCGGTGAGTCCGACAGCCTCAACAGCCACGACGAGCCGGGTCTGCAGGTGAAGGTCCGCGGCCCGCGCCTCGACTACCGCGTCGGCGAGGCCAAGGCGCAGGACGTCTATAGCGCGATCCACGGACTCGGCCGCCGCACCCTCACTGGCGGAACCTGGCTGCAGCTGGTCATCGGCATCAACGCGGGCCCGGTCCCGATGGGTCGCGACGTCAACGACCGGCCCGAGTGGATCGTCAACTTTCGGTTCGACATCGACCGTCTCACAGCAAACCGCTCCTGAAAGGACGGACACATGACCCTGCGCAGGATCAACGCGCGCGACATCATCGTCCAGGTCCGGGCCGCCGACGGCGTGACCTGGCTGGGCATCAAGGACCTCACCTCGATCGTGCCGAAGCCGGGCGAGTCGGAGGAGACCGCAGAAACCACCACGGTCGACTCGGCGGGTAACGCCGAGGAAGAGATCATGCAGCGCGGTTACGCGATGGACATCGAGGCGCTCAAGGTCCTCGACCATCTGACCGGCGCCCCTGACCCCGGCCAGGCGCGGTGTGAGGATCTGGCCACGAAGGTCGGCTACGAAAGCCTTGGCGCACTGCGCTTCCGTCACCCGCTCGACGCGGTGTGGAAGGTGTGGGCAGAGGCCACTTTCTCGCCGGGCGACCAGGGCGGCGGCGTCAACGACAAGGGCGCGTGGAAGTTCACCGTCAAGCGCTCCGGTCCGACCACCACGATGACCGCCCCGTGACCGGGCCCGACCGCGCGGGACTCACCGCGGAGCAGGCGTGGGCGGGCGAGGACCTCGGCGACGAGGCCGCCAAGCCCGCGCAGGCCGACGACGTCGTCGACTACGACTTCGACGAGGCGTGGGAGCACCAGCGGGCGCAGCGCGCACCGGGCCCGAAGATCCGCCTCAAGGGCACCGTCTACGAGTTGCCCCAGTCAATGCCTGCCAAGCTGATCCTCTTCGCCACCAACGCCAAGCGGCAGGGCCGTACCGCGGCCGACCAGGTGCGGCCGGAGGAGACCCGCGAGCTCCTCGGGTCGATCCTTGGCATGGACAACATCGACAAGATCCTCTCTGCCGGGGTCGACATGGAGCAGCTCGGCGACGTCCTCGGCCGATGCATGGCGCTCTACAAGCGGCGCATGGACGCAGCGGGAAACCCGCTCGCCCCCACGCCGACGGGGGCACCGCCGACCACCTCCTGACCATGATCCGCAAGCACTTCCGGCTGCTCTACGCGGACTGGCGCCGCGAATACCGAAGCGACCTCCTCGCTGATCTCGACGCGGGCCTGTCGTGGTGGGAGTTCGTAAGCCTGCTGCTCGGCCTGTCGAGCAAGAGCCGCTGGCGCGAGGTCATGTCCAAGGAGCCTGTCGAGGTCACCGGCGACGCCGCACGAGCGCTGATCGACACCATGTGACACCAGCAAGGGGGTGCTTGTGGCGCTCTCGATCGGTGAACTGGTCGGCTACCTCACGCTCGACAACAGCAAGTTCGATGCTGGCCTGGGCCAGGCCGAAGGGCAGATGCAGGGCTTCGGGCAGCGCGCGGGCCAGATCTTCGCGGGCGTCGGCGTCGGGGCGGGCGCGGCTTTCACGGCGGGGCTCGTCGAGGCGATGGACGCAGACCAGGCGTCGGACAAGCTGGCCGCCCAGCTCGACCTCACCGCGGAGCAGTCCGAGCGGATGGGGCACGTCGCAGGCGCCCTCTACGCCGACGCGTACGGCGCGTCGCTGGCCGAGGTGAACGACGCGGTCGGCGCGGTGGTGTCCTCAATCGACGGGATGCGCAACGCCAGCGGGGATGCCGTCCAAGACATCACTGCGAAGGTCCTCGACCTGGCCGCAGCGTTTGAGGTCGACGTCGGCCGGTCTGCCCAGGTAGCTGGCCAGCTCGTCAAGTCCGGGCTCGCCAAGGACGCGACCGAAGCCCTCGACATGATCACCCTCGGTCTGCAGCGCGTCCCGGCCGCGGTGCGCGAGGACCTCATCGACGCGCTCGACGAGTACGCGCCGTTCATGCAGGCCCTCGGTGTCAAGGGTGAGGCCGCGCTCGGCCTGCTGATCCAGGCGTCCGACAAGGGTGCGTTCGGCCTGGACAAGATGGGTGACGCTCTCAAAGAGTTCCTGATCTTGTCGACGGACATGGGGCCTGCCAGCAAGGCTGGGTACGACGCGCTGGGACTCTCCCAGGAGAAGATGACCAAGCAGCTCCTCGCGGGCGGCGACACCGCGAAGGCGGCCTTCGAGCAGATCGTCGGCGGCCTCGGGAAGATCACCGATCCGGCCAAGCAGTCTCAGGCGGCCCTCGCCCTGTTCGGCACGCCGCTGGAAGACCTCAGCGTGCAGGAGATCCCCGCTTTCCTGGAATCGCTGTTGCTGGCTGGCGAAGGCATGGACGACCTGTCCGGAGCTGCCGATCGTTTCGGGGCGACGCTGAACGACAACGCCGCGACGAATCTGGAAGTCTTCTGGCGGACCCTGAAGACCAAGGTCGTCGACTTCATCGGCGGCAAGGTTCTGCCTGTAGTCAACGACTTCGCGTCGTTCCTGGCCAGAAACGTCGGGCCTGCCATCGAGGCCGCGGGCAGGTTCATTGCCGACGACCTCGTGCCCGCCCTGTCCGCCATGGCCAGCTGGATCGGCCAGAACTCGACGTGGCTGTCCATCGTGGCCGCCGTGATCATGGGCCTGTTCGTGCCAGCGCTGATCGCCATGGGCGTGAACGCGACGATCAGCGCCTACAAGGTGGTCGCCGCCTGGATCCTCCAGCGGGCGACGTCAATCGCGAGCCTGACCGCACAGGGCGCAGCGATCCTGGTGATGGTCGGACAGTGGATCCTGCTCGGCACCCAAGCTCTCATCCAGGGTGCGCGCATCGCCGCAGGCTGGATCATGGCCATGGGCCCGATTGGCTGGATCATCGCCGCCGTCGTCGGCCTGGTCGCGTTGATCGTCGCGAACTGGGAGAGCGTCAAGCAGTGGACGGTCGACGCTTGGAACGCGATCTGGAAGTGGGTGTCCGACCGGATCACCGACATCCGCGACACGGTCCAGGCGCGGATCCGTGACGTGCTCAGCTTTTTTGAGTGGTTCGCCCAGCTCCCCGGCAAGGTCTCGGCCTGGTTCGGGTCCGCAAAGGACTGGGCCGTTCGCAAGCTCTCCGAGCTGATCGATTGGGTGGCCGGGCTGCCTGGGCGCGTTCTTGGCGCGATCGGCGACATCGGCTCGAAGCTGGTCCAGGTCGGAAAGGACATCATCGGCGGCATCGTCCGCGGCCTTGGCGACGCGGCCAGCTGGATCTGGGAAAAGCTCAAGCAGATCGTCTCCGACGCCTGGGACTCGGTGCTCGCCTTCTTCGGGATCAACAGCCCGTCGAAAGAGGGCATATGGGCTGGTCAGATGATCGGCCGAGGCCTCGCTCTGGGCATCGCCTCGATGACCGACCAGGTGTCAGCCGCGACGGGACAACTCTCCGCGGCCGCCCGACTGCCAGGCGCGGGTGACCCGCTCGGGCTCGGGCTCCCGCTCGGATCACCAGGCACCGGAGCGGGCTTCGGCGGCATCACGGCGGGCGCCACCATCGACAAGCTGATCAACGTCGAGCGCCTCGACATGAGCGCGGCCACCTCGCCCCGCGAGGTCTCCACAGAGCTGGCGTGGCAGCTCGAAAGCGTTGGGGGGTGAGCCGTGGCAGCTGGCGACCTGATCACCGCTGACGACCAGATCGAGTGGCGGGGCCTGATCCTGGGCCGCGGCACCCCCTACGGGTGGAAGCAGGTCGACGGCCTGCGGGACCTACCCGACATCAGCGGCGGAGACACACAACGCACCGACCGGCACGGCCTCTACCCCGGCACCACGCTCGCGGGCGGTCGCACGATCACCTTCACCTACATCACCAAGCGGGTCGCCCCGGCCGCGTTCCCGGCGGCCGTGGCGTCCCTGCTGGCCGCGACGGCGCTGCGCGAGGGCGCCGACGAGGAACCGCTGGTCGTTCGACTGCACGGCACGCTGTATCAGGTGTGGGCACGCTGTGTGCGCCGCACGATGCCGCTCGACGCGCACTACACGATCGGCAAGGCCAAGGGCGCGATCCAGTGGCGTGCCAGCAACCCGCGCGTGCAGCAACTTCCCCAGGTCGACGTACCCATCGGACTACCTGCCTCACTGTCGACCGGGCTGATCGTCCCGCTGACGTTCCCGCTCGACTTCGGGCCAGGGCAGACCGGCGGCGAGACGACGGTCACCAACCTCGGAAACACCGACGCCTGGCCGACCTTCCGGTTCAGCGGCCCCGTGACAGGGCCGAGGATCCTCGCGCCCGACGTCGGCGGCGCGCTCGTCTTCGACGGGGCCTGGACCGTCCCAGCCGGACAGACGATCGAGGTCGACACCGACGCCCGCACGGTCACCATCGTCGGCAGTGGCGTGAGTCGTGATGACCGCCTGTTCACAAGGCAGTGGTTCCCGCTCGCGCCAGGGCCGACACGGATCCAGTGGCAGTCGACCGGCGGCTACGACCCGGCTGCGGCGCTGCACGTGCTCTACCACCACACCAGCAACTAAGGAGGACGTCGTGGCGGAGCGCGCCAGTCTCTTCGTGTCCAACGCCGTGGGCGTCCCCGGCCCGATCACCGCGCTCGACGGCCGCTACGGCATGGCCGCCCTCGCCCAGGGGGCGGGCCTGGTCACCGCGCGGTCCGGGTTCCGGCCAGCCGCGTCGGCCCCGGGCCTGGTGACCGCGACCGGTACCCCTAACAAATTCATCCACGTCGCGCCTTTTCACCGTATCCACCAGTCGCTGCGCGGCGGTGGTGTCTACCTGCAGACGCTCGACGCGATCTTCGACATCAACGTCATCGACACCTACCCGCCCGACCCCAGCAACAGCCGCCGCGACCTGGTGATCATCCACCAGAACGACATCGGCTTCTCCGAGGCCGACAGCCTCATGCGGATCCGGTACATCACCGGCACACCCGGATCCGGGTCAGACCCGTCCCTGGCCGCCTACCCGGAGTACCGCACGCTCGCGCGGGTCACCGTCCCGCCGTCGGCGACCGTGATCAGCCCGGGTGATATCGCCGACCTTCGTGCGTCGGACAGCGTGCTGTTCACCGTGGCCACTGGCGGCGTCCTGCCAATCGGCTCGGTCACCGAGCGAGCGGCAATCACCGCACCGTACGACGGGATGCTGATCTGGCGTACCGACCGCGATTGGATCGAGGTCTATGACGGCACCGCATGGCGGGTCGAGGGCGTCGCGATCTGCACCTCGACAGCGGATCGGGACTCGGCGATCACCCACCCGCGAACAGGGCAGCTGGCGCAGACCACGAACACGCCGGACACGCTCTGGCAGTACGACGGCGGCACCTCGGCGTGGACGCAACTAGCCAGTGTCAGGGATCCGCGCGGCATCCTCGGCATCGTCCAGGCGACCGGCAACGTCGCGTTCACCGCCACCGAGACGCTCATCGACTCGATCACCTTCACGCACACGTCAGGCCGCTACGAGCGCGGCAAGTTCGACAGCCGTTTCTCCCTCAACACAGGCGGCGTGGCAATCATGCGCTACCGCTACGTGTCCGGGTCCGGACCAGTCGCCAACACTGACACCCTGATCTACGAGACGATCCCGACCGGTAGCGGCAGCAACAACCACATGGGCATCAGCAAGGTGTTCCCGTCGGTGTTCCGGTCGCTGACCAGCGGCACCTACACCGTCGGCGTGTTCGCCACTGCGGCGGCGGGCGCGACGAGCGGCACAATCAACGGCGTCGCGAACGGCCTTGAGCGCGACTTCCTCGTCGAGGACGTGGGTGCGCCGTGACCGCCTGGTCCTACCTGATCAGTGACCTCGCCACCAATAAGACGCTCGCCGAGGTGCCGCTGTCAGGGATCCGCGCGACCAAGGGCGTGTGCATGTCCGGCACACTCCAGGCCGACTGGGTCCTCACCCGACACGGCTCGACCACCCGACGTGACCCCTACGACCTGACCACCCCGGCCCGCCGCGTCGTCTACGCCTTGGAGGACGGGCAGCCAAGGTGGGGCGGGATCATCTGGACGTCGTCCTATGACTCGTCGACCCGCACGGTCAGCATCGGCGCTGCGGACTGGTGGAGCTACTTCGACCACCGGCTGATCCTGCCCGTCCTCAGTGGATGGACGACCCGCACGGACGGCACCCGGATACAGGCCGACCCCTTCTACGCCTCCGGTCTGGTCACCAGCTACGCCGACGTGGAGCAGAACCAACTCGCCCGCGACCTCGTAGCCCTGGCGCAGTCGCACAGCGCGGGCAACATCGGGATCGTCGCGGACGCATCGTCGTCGGGCATCTACCGCGACCGGACCTACCTCGGATCGGCACTCAAGTCGGTCGGCTCCGCGCTGGCCGACCTGTCCCAGGTCATCGACGGACCCGACGTCCTGTTCGACGTCGGCGCCGTCGACTCGTCCGGCCGTCCGACCCGGGTGCTGAAGCTCGGCACACCGCGGCTCGGACAGGAGGGCAGCGCGCACGTCTGGGAGCACGGCGGCAACATCATCGGCCTCAAGTGGTCCCGCAGCGCGTCGGCCATGACGACCCGGCACTACGCCACCGGCAAGGGCATCGAGTTGGGTATGCCGACCGCTGTGACCGAGGATCCGGCGCAGTACACCCACAGCCGTTGGCCGCTGCTGGAGTCGACCAGCGGCCACGACATCGAGGTCGACCCAACCGCACCGTACGGCGGGTTCGACTCCCTGCAGGGCCACGCGGACGGCAGCCTCGCCCGAGGCCGCAGCCCAATCGCGCTGCCAACCCTCGTCGTGCGCACCGACCAGGCGCCCACGTTGGGCACGATCTCGCCCGGCGACGACGGCCGCCTGGTCTTGCCCCCTGGGCATGAGTTCGCGCGCGCTGGATACGACGGCCCGGTCAGGGTCGCGCAGATCGCGTTCACACCGGACGCGCGCGAGGTCCCATCGGCCGAGCTGGTGTGCAACCCGCTCCTCGAAAGCACGGGGGTGTGACTTGGCGCCGATCAACCAGCCCACCGACCTGATCAGCATCATCCAGGGGTTCCGCCGCGAGCTCGACGAGCTGCGGCGGACGGTGGGCCTCTCCTCGGCCACGATCAACCGCGGCGGCTTGAGCCTGCTGAACGACGCGTTCCTCAAGATGGTGAGCGCGGCGGGCATCCAGATCGCCTACCTCGGGCCTGACCCGGACATTCCTGGCACGCAGTGCATCATCCTGCGCCGGACCGACGGGTCAACGGTGCTCTACACCTACACGCACGCGCCGAGCGGCAACCAATTCTGGGCGCTGACCGACAAGAATGGCCGCATCCTCGCGTCCGACGACGCGGCGAGTGGGATCGGTCTTGCACGCCCTTGGCTCAGCGTGCCGATGTACCCGCTGTTCTCGCAGGCAGCGTCATCGACGTTCGGGTATCCCACCATCGACGCTGCGACCATCGCCGCCGAGAAGACGCTCTGGAAGGGGCGGATCCCGCTGGTGTCACACCCCAAGATCGAGATCAGCGGGATCTGGGGCCAGGCCAGCGGGTCCAACGCAGCGACGTACCGACTCACGCTCAACGGAACCGAGATGGGCACCTGGACCCCTGGGTTCGAGGAGTCCAGACGCACCTTCGACATCACATCGAAGATCGACCAGTCGAATGCCGATCTGCAGGTGAAGGTGTCGGCGACAGGCACCGGGCTTGTCGCCGCAGGTCTTTTCGGGGTCTGGATGCGACAGACCTAGTCGCAGACCTCGTGCCCGATGTGGTCAGTCGGGCCGTCATGTACCCAGCGGCACACCTGCGGCGGCGGTGGCGCGGACGACTGTCCAGGCGGAAGGGTCGTCGCAACGGTCGCCGTGGGAGCCGCCGGGGTCGTCGTCACGGCGGGTTCGTCGGCCTGCACGGTCGCCTGACGAGGAGCGGGCTTCCCTGCCACTGACGAGGGTCCAGCCCCAGGAGCCTGGCTGTCCGACACCGCCACGCCTGCGGCTGACGTCGGGACGGCCGATGTCGACGAGGTCGTCGCAACCTCGGCGCCAGCAGGGGTGATCTCCGGGCTCGCCGGATCCGACTGCCCGCCGCCGAGCCAGATCGCCAATCCCGCAAGCGCGCCGGCGACGGCCATGAAGATTGCGCCGATAGCCCACTTATTCCGCATGTTCACAGTGCCCCCTATGCCTGTCCGACGAAGATCGCCTTCGCCGCGGCGAAGTTGGGTTGCAGCGCCAACTGCAGTTCGCCCGGCTGCTTGCTCACCGCGAACGCCATCTTCAGGTCGAACGACTTGCCGGGCAGGACGGTGGTCGACTGCGCGATCGCGCCACCGCCGCAGTCGCCGGAGCTGTCGAAGATCTCCTCGGCCTTCGCTCCGGCGAACTGGGCGTCGTTCCCGATGCCGAGCACGGCGGTGTCGAAGGGTTCCTTGCCGCCGTTGATGATCTTGATGGTGACCTTGACGCCGCGCTCGATGGTCTGCGGGATCGAGTACTTGCCGGGCTTACAGGCGACCGGCGCGGACACCTCAACGGCCAGCCCGTCGGTCCAGGTGTAGCGCTCACCCCAGGTCGCAGTCTTCGTCTCAGCCTCAGGGGCCGCCGCGGGCGCGGGCGCCCCAGCGGATCCAGGACTCACCGTGCCGTCGGATGTGCGCGGGACGCCACACCCCGAGACGGCGAACGCGAGAACGCAGACAGCGGAAATCAGATGCCGCACGAATTACCCCTCAGAAATGGCGAATTGGGATTTCCCCTCACGCGCCTATATCGCACACCACCATTGTTTCGTTAGCAACATTCACCCGATTGGAGGCCGCCTCGTGGATGTCCCACCGGGTAGCGCGATCACTACGCCCAACGAGATGTTGGCCGAAATCCGCGCAGTACACAAAGGAGTCGAGGAGATCAGCGGTGACGTCAAGCGTCTCGCCGAGATCCTTCCCGACCACGAGGACCGCATCCGCGTTCTGGAGAAGGCGCAGGCCGACGTGGAGAAGGACGTCCCCGACCACGAGGACCGCATCCGCACGTTGGAGCGCTGGCGGTGGGGCCTGGCGGGCATCGTCGGGCCGATCAGCGGCGGCGTCGGCGCGGCCATCACCAAGCTGATTGGCGGCTAACAGTGAGCATTTCCGTCCCATCCCCGAACTTCTACGAGGGCCGCCGCTCGGCCATCAAGTGGATCGTCTGGCACTCCACCGAGTCCGGCGAGGTCAAGGGCGGCGCCTACAACGTCGCAAAGAACTGGTTCGCGCTCGCCAAGAGTCAGGCGTCGGCGCACATCGTCGCCGACGACGGCGCCGACCCGCGCTACCCCGACGGCATCGTCCGCTGCGTCGACCCGGCCGACACCGCCTGGCACGCCAAGGCAGCCAGCTCGGCGGGCTACGGCGTCGAGATCGTCGGCCGCGCCGGACAGTCCGGAGTGGACTGGACCGACCCGTACAGCCTCTCCGCGATCCGCAACGCCTGCGCGCACATCAAGACCGTGCCCGAGCTGGCGCACATCCCCGCGCGGTGGCTCACCGACGAGCAGTTGCGCCGCGGCGAGTCCGGCCACATCACCCACGCTCAGGTGTCGCGCGTCCTGGGCGGCACGCACTGGGACCCCGGTCCCGCATTCCCGCGCGATCACGTCATGGCCTGCCTCGTGGGCCAGGAGGAGGAAGACATGCCGCTCACCCAGCAGGACGCCGCTCTGATCTTCTGGGGCACGCCATTCGACGGACCCCGCAACTTCGCCCAGTACATCAAGGACTGGGCGAACGCTTCGGCCGCCCGGGAGTCCGCGACTCTCGCAGTCGCGCAGAAGATCGCGACCAACCCCGACGTGACCGCCGAGGCGTTGGCCCGCCTGATCGACGAGTCCGTCGCCAAGCACACCCCCACGCCGGACCAGAACGCCGCCGCGCTCCTGCCCGTCGTGCAGACGATCACCGAGCGGGTCCTCGGCGTCGACAACACCGCGCAGGCCGCCGAGATCCTCCGCCAGCTCGGCGACGCCCTCACCCCGCCCGCCGCCACCTCGTCCGGAAAGGCGACCCTGTGACCATCCCCATCACCACCCGCCCGCGCCCGCTCGTCACCGTCGCCCGGCAGATCACCAAGGGCGTCACCGTCATCAGCGCACTGATCACCTCGCTCGTCGGTGTCGGCATCGTCACCGCCGCTCAGGGCGATGCCGTGACGGGTCTGCTCGGCGCGATCCCCGGCATCGTCGGAGGCGTCTTCGGCGTGCTGGCGGCGTTCGGCGTCGTGCGCGGCGGCGAGCCCCTGGTGACCCCGTCGAGCGATCCGCGCGACGACCGCGGCGTGCGCCTGGTCCCCGACGGCCGACCGCTGTTCGACATCGACCAGCAGTAGCCGATGCCGACCAGTACGGGCACCGTCGTCGCCGACTTCGTCGATGCCACCCTCGTCGGCCAGGCCGCCGCGGTCACCCTCACTCCGACGGCGTTCCGGTCGGTCGAGGAGGGCCAGATCAGCCCGACGCCGCTGACCGTCCCCATGGTCGGCGGCGTCGGGCAGTTGGTCGTCGCGGCGACCACGGCCGACTGGAAGTACCGAGTCGACGAGGTCGCCGGCTCGGTGCGCCGGTCGTACTACATCGACGTACCGGCGGGCACCGTCGTCCAGCTCAAGGACGTCGCTCACGCGGTGCCACCCAACCCGCTCGTCGTGCCAGTGCGCACGATCAACGGCATCGCGCCAGACGCCAACGGCAACGTCGTCATCGGCGCGGGCGGCGCGGTCCCGACCTCGCGGCTGATCGTCGCCGGAGCGGGCCTCGTCGGTGGCGGCGACCTCACCGTCGACCGCGCACTGTCCGTTGTCTACGGAACGACGGCAGACACTTCGGCCCAAGGGAACGACGCCCGCATCGTCGGCGCCGTCCAGGCTGGACTGGTCGACGCAAAGGGTGACCTTCTGGCGGGCGGCGCGGCCGACACGATCGTGCGGGTCGCGGTCGGCGGTAACGGCCAGGTCCTCACCGCGGACAGCTCGAGCACGGGCGGAATCAAGTGGGCAACGGCAGGCAGTTCGCTCAACCCTGCCAAGCGCCGCGGCCTGGTCGCCGCGAACGCGGAAGCCTTCGACGCTGGTCCGACTGGTGCCACGGTCAACTTGCCGTCTGGGCGGCTGATCGCGACCAGGATGCTGATCGACGCGGCCGACCCGATCACGTCCTGCCTGGTACCGCTGGCCGTCGTGGGCGCCGGACCGGGCTCGGTGTGGCTCGGCGTCTACGAGCAGTCCGGCAACACGCTCACGCGCGTCGGGCTCACCGCGGACGCCGCCTCCCAGTACACCGGGGGTGGCGCCGCAACGTGGAAGTCGTCCGCGCTCGGCGCTCAGGTAGCAGGCAGCACGGCCCGCGCGGTCTGGCACGTCGTGCTGTCCACGCTCACCACACCGCCTGCGGTGTACGTGACCGACCTCAGGCTCAACGGGCCGCTGTCCAACCCGCTGGGCGTCAAGGTGACCGTCTTCAAGGACGGGCAGGCCAGTCTGCCTGACACGCTCGACCTGACGACCACCACCGAGTACGACGCCGAGCTGATCGCCGGACTCGCCTGACCCACGCAACGAGGCCCCACGCGCACCTTCCCCGGTGCGCGTGGGGCCTCTGTTGACGTCAGCGCCGTCGGTACCACTCGGACACCTTGGCGTCGTACCACTTCGCCATCGCCTCGCGGTCCGACGACTCGTCCTCAGTCTTCTTCTCAGGTTCGTCCTCCTCCGCCACTTCTACCCTCCCCTCGAACGTGCGTGAGCCGTCCGGGGTCTCCGAGCACGTCGAACTAGCCCCACGGCGGATGCGTGGGGCCAAGGCGTTCGTCAGATGAGTCCGGAGATCAGCTCGGAACTAGTCGCGGCCGTGTCGCTTGTAGATCTCGGCAAGTAGGTCGTCCAGCTCGGGCGGCAACTGGTTGGCGGCCTTCGCATGGCCTTCGACGCGCACCGGGCGATTGTCGGGCTCGCCATCGACGACACGTTCGCGCTCGGCGTTCGGGTGCTTCCACTGCGGCCCGCAGCCGCGAGGGCATGGGTGGGTCATCTCTCTCAGGACAAAGCCGCCCGATCCATCCGGATCGGGTTGCGTCCACTTGATTACGCCGCCGCCCTGGCATTGCGGGCAGTCGTCGCTACTTGCGTTTGCGGATCTGTCCGAGGCCACCACAGGTCGCACAGTAGTCGTTGTTGCCGTCGAGACCAGATCCATAGCATCGAGGGCACTCCTCCATCTCGACGTTGTAAATGGCGACGACGGGGGCAGCGCACTTGACTTGCGAACGCCTTGGACGTCGTCGGACCGCATTGCTTGGCCGACGGCTTCCGCATCGTTGACTGTGGGGCATTTCTCCTCCTGAACTGCTGGGTCAGGTCGGCAGAGCCGGACTTGGCGTGCGGTCTCCTCAAGCACCGCAGCGAGGTCGTCGGCCTTTTCTGGTGTGGCCCAGGCGGTGACGAGCCCGGCCGCGTAGTCACGCATCTTTGGCAGCAGGGATTCCTCGACGGTGGCCGCGAGTGCTGCGAGGTTCTTGGCGAGATCCACCTGTTCGAGCGATGCGCTCGGGCTCATCGGGACTCCCGACGCTCGACTCCGGCCACACGGCGATCTCGAATCACGAGCTTGCCGAGGTCGACGATCGGCTGTGGGCGTGACTGCGGCTCGATGCGATATGCCGCGCGCATGGCCCTCACCCGCGCATGGATCCGTCGATAGTGGAGCCACCGGGCGGGGCTCACCGCCCGCCGCCCGGCTTCATCCCGGCTACCGCCGAGGCCATCGCGATCACTACGGCGATCGCAAGGATGATCAGGACTGCACCCATGCTCGTCACCTCCTGTATCGGAGATGACGCTAAGAGTTAGCGCAGGTCAGGCCAGGTACACACCGTGCCGCCGTGAAAGGGGTACAAACCCTACCCCTCTACACCACCAAGCCCATCGACTCTGCCAACGCAGCAGCGTTCCTGCGCACCATCCCGCCGCCATGCTCTGCGAGGTCAGCCACCGTCGCACGAGCAAACAGGTTGTATCGAGCCGTCTCTGGCGCCTCGTCATGTGCCTGGCCAAGCAGATGCATCACCGCGACGTTCTCCCGCTCTTGGTGATAGGCGCGGGCGGCCTCGATCAGCAGGTACGACCTGCGGGTTGCCGACGGCATGGCCGTCATGTCGACCTGGTCGGCGCGACGGGCGGCTTCACCGCCTCGCATCAGGTCGACAAGGATGGTTACAGCGTAGGTGTCGACCATGGCGCGGCCGAACATCAGCCACGGATGAACGTAGCCCTCGGGGAGGGCCTTGACCGCCTCGTCCGCACGATCCCAGTGATGCCAGGCGCGCCCCTCCTGGCCAACCTTGGCGAAGGAGAGCGCGATGGCCAGGTGCAGCAGGCCCCACTCGGCGCGGTCGCTGTCGCGCTCCGGTGTGAGGAGGGCTATCGCATCGAGAGCGAGCTGGACACGGGCCTCGTGCTGCTGCCCGGCATCCCGATGAACGTGGTTGACGTACCACGCGGCCGCGGCGATCGCGGCTGGATCGTCGGCATCTTGAGCAGCCGTCATCGCGCGGTCACCCGTGAGCGTCACGAGGTCCGGCGCGGGCTGGAAGGACAGATAGAGCTGTGCGAGGTGGTTGGTCTGAGCCAGCGCACGGGACGCCGCTCGGCGGTCGAGGCCGTCGGTACGACGCACGGTCGTTCGGGCGTCGTGGAGAAGGTCGGGGAGCAGGGTGGCAATCGCACTGCGGTGGCTCCGGGTCCCGTGCCACAACGTCCATGCCTGGGTCACGCGCCCGGCCAGGTTGGCGACGTCGACCGGTTCGTCGGAGGCCGTCAGCGGATACCGGGCGAGGGCGTCGGCGATCGTGGGCAGATTCGGGTGTGCCGTCTTGCCGAACGATGCGGTGGAGATCCGCTCGTCGCCGACGAGATCAACGAGATCGCCGATCTGCAGTACCTGCGCGAGTTGGAGAAGTACCGGCAATCGAGGTGTCAGGAGGCGACCCGCCTCGACTGCCTTGACCCATTCACTAGATTTGCCCACCAGGCCGCCCAGGACGGGGCGTGACATGCCCGCTCGTTCGCGGTGCCGCCTTAGCCGCTGGCCGAACGGCAGGGACTCAGGTGTGCTCATAGTCCACCCACTTCGCCGAGGTGCCCGCGCCGAGCGCCCCCGGCCCGTCGGCCGGGGGCTTACAACCTCGGCGAGAGGTATAACCCCAGCGTAGGGGCGCCACGAGCACCGCCGCAATGAGGGCCGCACCAAGAAGGTGTTTCGCCTACCCGCACGTTCGACTGGGTCGACCAGGATTGAGCCAGGACGGCCCAGGTCGGGGCGACCCGACCTGGGCCGCGCGGATCAGCTGGACGCGACCGCGATGAACGCGATCAGCCAGATGGTCAGGCCGATGACGCCACAGACCAGGCCCGCGATGGCCAGGCCCTTGTTGTTGGCCTCGCCCTTGTTGGCCTTGGCCATCCCGACGCCGGACAGCGACACGCCGATGATCGCCAGCACGAGCCCGATCAGCGGGACCCAGAACAGGATCAGGCCGAGCAGTCCGGTGACGAATCCCGCGGTGCCGATCCCGTTCTGCAGGGTCGGACCGTAGGGCCCGGGCTGCGCGGGGTGGCCCTGCGGCGGGTACTGGGCCTGCGGTGCGGCGGCGTACTGGCCGTACGTCGCGTCCTGCTGCCCGGTGTGGCCGTGCGGCTCATCGGACTGCGGTGGATAGGTCATTCTCTTGTGCCCCTCTCAGCGGATGATCCCGGACCCATCGTCGCAAGCCGTACGCTCAGCGTTACGGTCGGCCCGAGTCATCTGCGTATGCCGAACGCTTCGCAATACCTGGGGACCTGCCCGATGCCGCCACAGCGCGGGCAGAAGTCGCGCCGATTGGGCGCGAGCCCTGAACCGAGACATTCCGGACATTCGATTCGGCGAGACATGGCGCCTCCAAGGACTGTCGGGACCGGACTGGTTCCCGCGAGTCCAGACGTACCGCGCCAGTAGACCCACTCATAGGCGTTTGGGTGGGATTCACCCATCTTAGCTACCTAGATGTAGGACATTGTCACCCTGCGTGTATTTCGCGGCTCGCCCACATAGCCCCACGGTTTCTGGTTGACTCGGATCATGAACTTGAACCGAAGGTCCGCACTGGGCCTGGGTGCCGCCGTCGTCGGCACCGCACTGGGGGTCGGATCCACCACCGCCGCAGCCGAAGAGACCGAGTCGAGGACCGCCGCGCAGGCGTGCGGCCGAATCCGCGGAATGTATGAACGCGAGACCGGCATCGCGCTGGGCACGTGGGCGTCCTACATCAGCGTGTCCGATGTAGACGGTGTACCCACCGCGGCGGTCGACGTCCGCGCCGACGAGGTCGTCGAGGCCTACAGCGTCAACAAGATCGCCGTGGCCGTCGCGGTGCTCGACAAGATCGACCGGGGCCTGCTGACCCTGGACCAGCGGGTCGAGGTGACCAGCGCCATCGTCAGCCACGACGGCGACGGAATCTTCGGCTTCGACGGCGCCTACCCGAGCCACGTCACCATCGGCCACGCCCTGGCGACCCTGCTCACCGTCTCCGACAACACGTGCGTGCGGCTGTGCGGGCTGGTCTGCCCGGCCGCCGAACTCAACGAGATCCTGCGCGGCAAGGGATTCGTGCACACCCAGGTCAAGCCGGTCGCCAACCCGAACCGCTTCTACCTGGGCACCACGACCGCGCGGGAGACCCACACCCTGCTCCAGGGCCTCGTCAACGGCACCCTGCTCTCGGCGACCGCGACCGCGTACCTGCTGACGATCCTGCGCTCGTCCAGCGCGTTCACCGACGGCATCCGCCTCAACCTGAACTCGGCGGAGCGGTCGAAGGTCGCCACGAAGGCCGGATGGTTCGCCGACGGCCGCAACGAGGCAGGCATCGTGTTCAACGCGGCGGACAAGCCGACGGCGACCTATGCGCTGTTCGCCTCGGGCACCTTCGCGGGCGATCAGACAGCCAACGCCGACAACTACAGCGCCACCCACCCGGCGCTGCGGGCGCGGCAGGCCATCGGCCGGACCCTGGTAGATGCGGTAGCCCGCCTGGACAACACCAACGCCAGGCGACCCGCACCCGCCTACCGCGCCACCAACGGCGGCTGAGGCAGGCCTGATCGGCGGACGCCTGTTTGGGTGGTTCGCCTTGATTCGGGGACCCGAATCAAGGCGAACCACCAAACAGGCCGTTGGGTTCTGCCCGTTGCGTTTAGTCGAGGTCGTCGTGGCGCATGAGCTGGCGACCGGCCTCGGTGATCGAGCCGGACAGCGACGGATAGACCGAGAACGTCAACGCCAAGTCATCCACCGTGAGCTGGTTCTGCACCGACAGCGCGATCGGCAGAATCAACTCACTCGCACTCGGCGCCACGATCACACCACCGATGACCACGCCGGTCGCCGGGCGGCAGAACAGCTTCACGAAGCCGCGACGCAAGCCCTCCATCTTGGCCCGCGCGTTCGTCGCCAGCGGCAGCATGATCGTCCGCGCCGGGACCTCACCGGAGTCGATGGCCTGCTGGCTGATGCCGACGGTCGCGATCTCCGGATGGGTGAACACGTTCGCCGCCACCGTCTTGAGCTTGATCGGCGCGACCCCCTCACCAAGGGCGTGCCACATCGCGATGCGGCCCTGCATGGCCGCGACCGAAGCCAGCATCAGCACGCCGGTGCAGTCGCCCGCCGCATAGACGCCAGGGACGCTCGTACGGGACACGCGGTCGACGGCGATGAAGCCACCGGAGCCCAGGTCGATACCGATCTTCTCCAGACCGATGTCGCTGGTGTTTGGCACCGACCCGACCGTCATCAGGGCATGCGAAGCCTCGACGATCTCGCCGCCCTTGAGGTGAACCTTGACGCCCGTGTCGTCCCGTTCGATCTTCTCCGCGCGGGCGTGCTTGACCAGCGTTGTGCCGCGCTCGGAGAACACTTCCTCCAGCACAGCCGCCGCGTCGGCGTCCTCGTGCGGCAGGACGCGGTCGCGGCTGGAGATCACCGTGACCTTGACGCCCATCTCGATGAACGCCGAGGCGAACTCGGCGCCGGTGACGCCGGAGCCGACGACGACAAGGTGCTCGGGGAGCTCTTCGAGGTCGTAGATCTGTCGCCAGTCCAGGACCCGCTTGCCGTCGGGCTCGGCGCCCGCGATGACGCGCGGCGTGGCGCCGGTGGCGATCAGCACGACGTCGGCGTCGAGGACGTCCACGCCGTCGGCGGTGGTGACCTCGACCCGGTGGGCGGCCATGCCCGGCCGGTCGTCGCAGAAGCGGGCGTTGCCGATGAGGATCTTCACGCCCTCCTTCTGCACCCGGTTGCGCACGTCGGCGGACTGGGCGAGGGCCAGCCCGCGCACGCGCCCCCGGACCACGGGCAGGTGGACCGACGAGTCGACGTCGTCGGTGCCGATGCCGAGTTCGTCGGCGTCGCGGAAGGCGGAGCGGGCGCCGGCGGAGGCGATGAACGTCTTGGACGGGACACAGTCATAGAGCACGCAGGCGCCACCGAGACCGTCGCGTTCGACGACGGTGACGTCGGCACCGTGCTGGGCGGCCACCAGCGCCGCCTCGTACCCGGCCGGGCCGCCACCCATGATCACGATCCGGGTCACTTGCGTCCTCCTACATCGACCTGACGTCCGCGATTACCGTACGCGGACCCGTTCGGGTGAATGCGACGTGGCCGCGAAACGCGCCTGCTTGCGCGCCGATGATCCCCGGTGTCGCTAGGCTGTCGGCGTGCCGCTTTACGCCGCTTATGGGTCGAACATGGACCCGGCCCAGATGATGCAGCGAGCCCCGCACTCGCCGATGGCGGGGACCGGTTGGCTGGTGGGCTGGCGGCTGACCTTCGGAGGCGAGGACCTCGGCTGGGAAGGCGCGCTGGCCACCATCGTCGAGGACCCGGACTCGCAGGTCTTCGTGGTCCTCTACGACGTCACCGACGACGAGCAGCTGCTCGACCGCTGGGAGGGCTCCGAACTGGGGCTGCACTCCAAGATCCGGCTGCGCGTGCAGACCCTGGAGGGCTCGGTCCTGGCCTGGCTCTACGTCCTCGACGCCTATGAGGGCGGCCTGCCGTCGGCGCGCTACCTCGGGGTGGTCGCCGACGCCGCCGAGGCCGCGGGCGCACCCGCCGACTACGTCGCCGACCTGCGGATTCGACCTTGCGACGGTATCGGTCCGACAACGGGCTGAACCTGCCACAACTTCGGGCGTCCACGCGCGTCCTCCTTATATGACCGAAATCACGGTCAGCTCTCGCCGAAGGGGTTTCGGCAGGTGCGAGGAGAGATCGTCATGAGTGTTCGAAGATGGACCAAGCGGATGACCGCGATCGCCGTCGCGGTCGGCACGACCCTGACGCTGGGCGTGATCGGGCCGTCGGCGGCGTCGGCCACCGAGGGGTACTGCGGGATCAGCTGGGGCTCGCTGGCCAAGTCGGCTCCCGCGACGGAGGTCGCGCCCCTGGTGGGTGTGCGCGGCGGCAGGCACTACTGCTGGGACCGTCTCGTCCTCGACGTCCGCTCGGGCGGTGCGGACGGCTACACGGTCCGCTATGTCCCTGAGGTCCTGCAGGACGGCTCCGGCCACGTCGTCCCGCTGCGCGGTGGCGCCAAGCTGGAGATCGTGGCGATCGCGCCGTCGTACGACGACTGGGGCAACTCCACGTTCAACCCGGCCAACCGCAGTGAACTGGTCAACGTGAGCGGCTGGCAGACCTTCCGCCAGGTCGCCGACGCGGGCAGCTTCGAGGGCCAGACCACCATCGGGCTCGGCGTCCGCGCCCGCCTGCCCTTCCGCACCTTCGTCCTGAACAACCCGGACGGCGGCTCGCGCATCGTCATCGACGTCGCGCACTTCTGGTGAGGGAGATTCTCCGGGCGGCTGTCGCCGCCCGGAGTCTCGTTCTAGAACGAACCCGTCATCGGGATCTGCAGCCACGTCTTCATGAGGTCCACCCCGATCTTCGGGGAGTTGCCCGCGGAGCCGATGTAGGCGGTGTCGGTGCTGCCGATCACCAGCGCCAGCTTGTGGCCCGCCGGGATGACCTGGTCGGTGCTGGCCAGGTTGAACGTGATCCGGTACGGCGTCGCCTTCGCCAGCGACTCCCGCGTGTCGAGCGAGGCGTAGTGGCCGAGGTCTGCCCAACCGCGGCTGATGATGTTGGCGCTGGTCGACGTGGTCGAGGTGGCGGTGTCGAGGAAGCAGGCGCTGTCGCCCGCGGTGGACTCGCCCCAGCACGAACGCGTCGTCTTGGTGGTGATCCCCTCGCCGGAGCCGCGGTAGTCGCGGATCGTGGCGGGGCCGAGGTCCACCAGCACCGCGGTGAGCCGGGCGGCGGTGGAACTCGACGTCGCGGTGATCGTGACCCGCGGCGTGCCGGAGATCCGGTTGTCGGCCGTCATCGCGGGCGAGCTGTAGATCAGGCGGGCCGACGACGTCGCCGTCGGGTTCGTGATCCACGAGTACTCGCTGCTGCGGTTGTCGGTGAAGTTGGCCCACACCGGGATCTCGGTGGGCGGCGGCGTGGCGCCGTTGAGGACGCCGACGCCCGCGATGCTCGACGCGTGTCCGTAGAGGTACTTCGGAGTGGTGACGACGGGCCAGCTCGGGCTGGTCGTCCACACGTCCGGCCGGTGTTCGACGGTGGCCTGCGGCTCGTTCTGCACGCCGTTGTCGACACCGAGCAGGTAGTGGTCGAACCAGCGGTGCAGGGTGTCGACCCAGACCGAGCGGCGGTAGTCGAACGGGTCGACGTGGCCGGTCTGCGACAGCCAGATCTTGCGCTCGACGCCCGCGGGCAGGGCCGCCCACCACTGGCCGAAGTTGATCGACTTCACGTTGAGGTCGTTGACCCCGTGCACCGCGAAGACACTCGCCTTGACGTTGGCCGCGCTCGCCACATAGTCGCGGTCCCGCCACATCGTCGTCATATTGCCGTTCGACGGCGACCCACTGTCCAAAGCGGACTTCACGGACGCGCAGTTCTGCTGTCCCTGGGTGTTCTCCACGCGCGCGGCGAGCGCGGACGGGGTCCCGGCGTTCAGGGTCGCGCCGTGGGCGCGGTAGTAGTCGTACCAGGAGCTGATCGCTCCGATCGGCACGATGGTCTTGAGACCGTCGACCCCCGTGGCGGCCACGCCGTTGGCGATCGTGCCGTCCCACGACTTGCCGATCATGCCGACGGCGCCGGTCGACCAGCCCGCCGTCGCCTGCGCGGAGCCGGTCGCCGAGGTGTACCCGGTGGCGCGGCCGTTGAGCCAGTCGATCACCGACTTCGCCGACGCGATCTCGGAGCGGCCGCCGACGTCGACACAGCCGTTGGAGCGCGCGGTGCCGGACAGGTCGACGAGCACGACCGCGTAGCCGCGCGGGACGAAGTAGTTGTCATAGAACAGCGGGAACTGAACGGGCTTGCCCGCGCTGTCGTAGGTCTTCTTCTGACTCTCGTTGCCACGGCCCAGCGACGTGTAATACGGGCTGGCGTCCATGATCACCGGGACCTTGACACCCGCCGGGGTGCTCGGCCGGACGATGTCGGCGGCCACCCGCACCCTGGCGCCCTGCGGGGAGGTCAGCCCGGTGTCGACCCAGACCGTCTCGCGCACCGCGGACGCGTAGGAGTAGATCGGGTCGCTCGCCGCGGGAGCCGCGGCGGCAGAGGACAGGGGAACCAGGCAGGCGCCGACCGCCGCGATGACGGTGAGCAGGGACCGTCGGATCATCATGCCCAGGACGCTACGGAGTCGCGCGCTCGCGCGGATAGTCCAGGTTTTTCGCGTTACCAATTGCTGGCGTCCGGATACCCGCCGCGCAGACGATGCCCAGCACCAGCACGACGACCGGCAGGACCAGGGTCGCCTTGGCCGCGTTGGTGAATCCCAGATCGTAGGCGTCGGTGGCCAGATCGCGGACACGCTCGGCGATGGACGGCGACCAGTCGCTCGGCACCTGCGGACCCTTGTCGTCGAACTGGCTGGCCGTGCTGGCCGCGTCGGTGATCCGCCGGACGAACTCGTCGGCGTAGCGCGGCGGCAGGACCCGCGCGTACTGCCTGGCCGCCGCAGGCACCGAGAAGCTGAGACCGACCTGCAGCAGCAAGCCCGTCGTCGCGCTGCCGAGCACCCCGCCCACCTGCCGCGAGGTGTTGAACACCCCGGACGCGGCGCCGACCAGATGCGGCGGCAGGCCGTAGGTGGCCGCCGCGGTCAGCGGGGAGTAGACCAGCCCGATGCCAAGACCAGCCACGATGAGGCCGGGCACCAGGTGCGTCGGGTCGGCGTCGGGCTCGGCGTACACGGCGATCAGCGCGGTGCCCACGGCGAGCGCGGCGAGGCCGGTCATGATCAGGGTCTTGCCGTTGATGTGCCGCATCCCGCGCCCGGCGCCGATCGCGGCGAGGCCCGCCGCCCCGGCCATCGGGGCGCACAGGACGCTCGACTCGACCGGGCCGAGGCCGAGCACCGACTGCACGAAGATCACCAGCGGCAGGAACATGCCCGTGGTCGCGAACCCGAGCGCGGCGTAGGTCAGGTTGGCGTAGGAGAAGGTCGGGTTGGCGAACAGCGCTAGCGGGACCAGCGGCTCGTCCTTGATCCGCCGCTGCCACACCACGAACGCGCCGATCAGCAGCAGCCCGAACCCGATCACCACCGCGACGTTGATCGGCCCGACGATGGTGCCCCAGTGGTAGTGCTGGGCGTTCTGCAGCCCGAAGACCAGCGCCGCGAGGCCGACCGAGGCCAGGACGGCGCCGAGGGTGTCGAACCGGATCCGCCCGCCCGGCCGCCAGTCGGGGAGCAGCACGAGGGCCATGACCAGCCCCACGACGCCGATGGGCAGGTTCAGCAGGAAGATCCACTCCCAGCCGAGGTTCTCCACCAGCAGCCCGCCGATCACCGGGCCGGCGATCGTGGCCACGCCCGCGACCGCGCCCCACACCGCGATCGGCACACCGCGCCGCTCCGCGGGGAACAGGCGGGTGATGAAGGTCAGCGTCTGCGGCGTCATCGCCGCGGCGCCCAGGCCCTGCACGGCGCGGGCCGAGATCAGCGACTCCGCGGTCGTCGCCAGCCCACACCACAGGGAGGCGCCGAGGAACAGCACGAGGCCGACGAGCAGGACCCGCTTCGGCCCGAACCGGTCGCCAAGGCGGCCGGTGAGGAGCAGCGGGACGGTGTTGGCGAGCAGGTAGACGCTGTTGACCCAGATGATCTCGTTGAGGGTCGCGTCGAGGTCGGTGAGCATCGCCGGGATCGCCACGGTGACGACGGTCGAGTCGAGCATCACCATGAAGAAGCAAGCACAAAGAGCCGCAAGAGCCGCCCATGCTCTCCGCTGCTCGCTCATGTCTCCGCCCCTAAACGCTTTCGGGGCACACAGCGCCACCGGCCTTCGGCAAGGTTAGTTCGCCGGTCAGCCGCCGATCACGCCAGGCGGAAGCTGGTGGTCCTCGCCGTCGACGTGGACGGATTCGGTTACCTGTTCGGTGGCCGCGAGGTCGCGGCGGCGGCCGGAGACGGTGCGGCTCGGGGCCTGGTCGACCGGGTCGCCGAACCACTGGCTGGAGCCGACCGCGTCCGCGCCGAAGCGGCGCAGGCCGAGCTTGTCGGCGCTGGACGACGGGGTCGTCGACGCGCCGGGGGCCATCGGGGTGCCCGCGGTGCCGGTGCCGCCAAGCGGTGGCGGCGCGGCGGACGTGCCGAGCGGGGATGAGCCGCCGCTGTTCGGCGTCGGGTCGGCACCGATCACCGCGCCCGGTGCCGGACGGCGGGTCGGTCGATCCTCGGCGTCGGCGGCGTCGGAACCGGAGCGCGGGGCCGCGCCAAGAACCGGGTTCGGCTCCATCGGCGCCGACACGGACAGCACGCCGGGCGAGATCGGGCGGGGCGGGGCGGCGTTGATGGTGGCGCCGGAGATGTAGACGCCTTGGCCGCCCCAGTGCGGGTTGTGGGGGGCGTGCGGAGCCGGGCGCGGCGAGTGGCCGTGCTCGTGGATGACGGTGGTGGTCGGCGCCGACGACGTGTGGGTCGACATGTTGATCCCGTGGCCGCGGGTGCTGCTGTTGCCGTGGCCGTGCTCGATGACAGCGGCCGGGACGCCCAGCGGCGTGAGGGTGCCCAGGTTCGACTCGGTTGCCTGCTGGTAGGCGGTCATTACCTCAAACGCGCGCTGCTCGGCGGAGGTCTTGGCGGCCTCGACGGGCTCCGGGTCGGTCTGCGCGCCCGCGACCTGCACCGCGGGCGCGACGGTCGGATCGGGCGCCTGGCTCGGCGCGGACTCGGGGGCGGGCATCTCGGCGCGGGCCCTGGCGATGTGGTCGCCCTGGTTCTCCACGGCGACGCGCATCTCCGCGGCCTTCTCCGCTGACTCCGTCGCCCAGCCCGCCAGCGGCGAGAGGCGGTCGTAGGCCCGGCCGGCCGCGCGTCCGCGCCAGCCCGCGCCGGTGCTTTCCAGCGATGTCAACAGGTCCTGGCCGACCTCGGTCAGCGCGGTCGCGATCTCGGCCCACCGCCGGGCCGGGGCGGCCGACGCCTGCGCGCCGGGGCCCTCGTGCAGCAGGCGGTAGAGCTCCTCGTGGGTGAAACCCTGCCAACGCTTCGTGGCCTGCTCGGTCATGTCGTCCCCCTCAGCCCTGGCCGGTCTGCGACACGGTCGCCTGGGTGTCGTCCTCGAGCACGCGGTACTGGTCGGCGATCTTGTCCAGATTGTCGACCGCGGTGCCCAACTGCCTGCGGAAGTCCTGCAGCGCGTCAAGGGCGGCGAAGTCGGAGTCGACGGACAGCGCGTTGACGACGTCCGCGGCGTGCGTGCTCACCGGGTCGTTGGCCCACGCGGTGATCCGCAGGTCCGCCGCCTGTTCGAGCTGCCGGTCGACCTGGTCGAGCGCGGCGATGAACGCGCCGCGGAGCGCGGGAACGGCCTGCGGGTCGAGGTCGAGCAGGTCCTCACGGTGCGGCGAGCCATTGCCGCCACCGTGGCCACCCCCGTGACCACCGCTGCCCGAACCGTGGCCGTTGCCATGGGCGCCATGGCCATTGCCGTGCCCGCCCGAGCCCAAGTCGCCCTGACCGCTGTTGCCCTGCCCGGCGCCGCCTTGACCCGCGTTGCCCGCGCCCTGGGCCGACCCGGTCTGCGGCGCCCCCGCGCCGGTCTGGGTCCCACCCTGGTTCTGCTGTCCGCCCTGCCCGCCCTGGTGGTGCCCGTCCGTGCCCGGCACGTCGCCTCCCCGTCACTACCTGTGGTGAACTCACTCTATCGAGTGTCGATGCTCGGATTCGACCGTTCGTGACTCGTTTTCTAGACGCACGCCACGATCGTCAGGTTCCCCTCCCCCTACCGTCGCCCGCCGTTCAGTCGTTACGCAGCACGAGGACAGTTCCCTCGTCCGTCTCAGCGACCTTCGTGAACCCCAGTTTCGCGGCGACCCTGCCCGAGGCGTCGTTGCCCGCGCTGTGCTTGTAGACGATCTCCTTGAGGCCGAGCGCGCCGAAGCCGAAGCGCAGGACCGCGCCGAGGGCCTCGGTCGCCATCCCCTTGCCCCGGGCCGCCGGGTGCGCCCAGCAGCCCGCCTCGGCGGTCCCCGCGGCCAGGTCGACCTCCTTGAGTAGGACCTCGCCGAGCAGGTCACCGGTCGTCGGCTCCGCCACGGCCCACGAGAACCTGGTCTCCTCGGCCCAGCCCTCGGCGCGACGCACGATGTAGGCCTCGGCGCGGTCGAGGTCGGAGACGTCGACGTGCGAGAGCCAACGCCTGCTCTCGGGGTCGGCGAAGCCCTCGACGATCGCCTGCCGGTCGTCGATCCGGTCGTCGGCGCGAAGCGCGCGCAGATAGAACCGACCGGCGTTGATCTCTACGAATTCCACGGCCGCCACGCTAGCGAAGTCAGCCAAGCAGGCCGTGCACGGACAGCGCTGTGCGCAGAGCGTCGGTGTCGGGAACGTGCGCCGCCGTCATGCCGACTGCGCGCGCGGCGACGACGTTGGCCTCGCTGTCGTCGCAGAAGAGGGTCTCCTCAGCGGTGGCGTCGAGCAGCGCGAGGGCGGCCAGGTACGCCTCCTGGTCTGGCTTGCCGATCCCGATCTCGGCCGACGAGATCACCCCGTCGACCTCCCGGTCGAGGCCGAGCACCGCGAGATCGTCCGCGAGCCTCGTCGTGGCGTTGGTGAGGAGCGCGACCCTGGCCCGCGCCCGCGCGGCGCGCACCAGACCCAGCGCGGTCGCCATCACGTAACCGGGGCGCGACCAGGCGGCGGTGGCCGCGGCGGCCCGGGCGGTGGGCACGGCGTCGCCCGCGAGTTGGCGGGCGATCGTGGCCATCCAGCGGTCGTGCGTGATCTGGCCGGTGATCGCGAGCCCGAACAGCCCTGGCTCGAACGCGGTGGCGGTCACCGAGCCCGGCGGCAGCCCGAAGGCGGAGTCGTCGAACTCCGGGAAGCCGCGCAGCACGCCGTCGAGGTCGAGCAGCAGCAGCCGCGGCCCGCTCAGCGCCAGCCCCGGCCCGCGTGGTGCCTGCGCCCGGTCACCATCATCACGATGAGCGGCAAGAACAGCAGTGGGAACAGGCCGAACCGGAAGAACAGGATCGCCCCGACCACCGCGGCGATCGGCACCAGCAGGTTCGACGGCCTGCGCACCGCGGGCGGCGGCCTGCGGGCGTAGGCGGGCATCGGCGAGTGCGTCTGGCGGATGACAGCGGGCGGCCCGTAGTGCGGTCGCGGGTCGGGCAGGTCGACGAACAGCGCCGTCAACTCGCCCCGGGTGGTCGCGGTGGTCACCTTGGCGCTGCGGTCGCCGTACTCGTCGACGGTGAGTCTGCCCGCGCTCATATGCACACCGAGCGCACGCAGACCGTCTTCCCGTTCGGCATCACCGATGCGCATCTCGGACTGCGGAAACTCGGTCACGCGTTCGATATTACGGAAAACTCGACCAGGTGACCTGAGGCAATTCTCAGCGGCGGCCAAACGGCCGAGCTGAGCGTGTCTCGCCCATCACTCGACCGCTTGACCGCGTTCCTCGTCAGTCCTTGAGCTCACAGAGCACGGTTCCCGTGGTGACGGTCTCGCCCTGGGCGATGCCGAGGCCGGTGACGGTGCCCGACTTGTGCGCGGTGACCGGGTTCTCCATCTTCATCGCCTCGAGGACCACGATCAGGTCGCCCTGTGCGACGACCTGGCCGTCCTCGACGGCGATCTTGACGATGGTGCCCTGCATCGGCGCGGTGACCGCGTCGCCGGACGCGGCGCCGCCCGCCTTGCCGCCCGCGCGCTTGCGGGGCTTGGCCTTCGCGACGGCACCGCCGCCACCGCCCCCGCCGATGGCGAACGAGCCGGGCAGCGACACCTCAAGGCGCCTGCCGCCGACCTCGACCACGACGTTCTGCCGGGGCTGCTCATCTTCAGCGGTGTCGACGCCGCCGGTGAAGGGCTCGATCTTGTTGTCGAACTCGGTCTCGATCCAGCGGGTGTGCACCGAGAAGGTCTTGCCGTCGCCGATGAACGCCGGGTCGCGCACGATCGCGCGGTGGAACGGCGTCACCGTCGCCATGCCCTCTACGACCAGTTCATCGAGCGCGCGCCGCGAGCGGGCGATGGCCTCGTCGCGGTCCTCGCCGGTCACGATGATCTTGGCGAGCAGCGAGTCGAACTGGCCGCCGATGACGGTGCCGGTCTCGACGCCCGCGTCGACCCGGACGCCCGGGCCCTCGGGAGCGGAGAACAGGGTCACGGTGCCGGGCGCGGGCAGGAAGTTGCGGCCCGCGTCCTCGCCGTTGATCCGGAACTCGATGGAATGGCCGCGCGGGGCCGGGTCCTCGGTGAAGCGCAGCTTCTCGCCCGCCGCGATGCGGAACTGCTCACGGACCAGGTCGACGCCCGCGGTCTCCTCGGAGACCGGGTGCTCGACCTGCAGGCGGGTGTTGACCTCAAGGAAGGAGATCGTGCCGTCGGTGCCGACGAGGTACTCGACGGTGCCCGCGCCGGAGTACCCGGCCTCCTTGCAGATGGCCTTGGCGGAGCTGTGGATCTCGGCGCGCTGCGTGTCGGTGAGGAACGGCGCGGGCGCCTCCTCGACCAGCTTCTGGTGGCGGCGCTGCAGCGAACAGTCGCGCGTGCCGACGACGATGACGTTGCCGTGCTGGTCGGCGAGCACCTGGGCCTCGACGTGGCGCGGCTTGTCCAGGTAACGCTCGACGAAGCACTCGCCGCGGCCGAAGGCGGTGACCGCCTCGCGCACCGCGGAGTCGAACAGCTCGGGGATCTCCTCGATCGTGCGCGCGACCTTGAGGCCACGCCCACCGCCGCCGAACGCGGCCTTGATCGCCACCGGCAGCCCGTGCTCCTCGGCGAAGGCGATGATCTCCTCGGCGCCGTTTACCGGCTCCTTGGTGCCGGGCACCAGCGGCGCGCCCGCGCGCATCGCGATGTGCCGCGCGGTCACCTTGTCACCGAGGTCGCGGATGGCCTGTGGGGTCGGGCCGATCCAGGTCAGCCCGGCGTCCATCACGGCCTGGGCGAAGTCGGCGTTCTCCGACAGGAAGCCATAACCTGGGTGCACGGCGTCGGCACCGGACCGCTTCGCGGCGTCGAGCACCTTGTCGAAAGACAGGTAGCTCTCGCCAGGGGTGTTGCCGCCGAGCGCGAACGCCTCGTCGGCCAGCCGGACGAACGGAGCGTCACGGTCGGGATCGGCGTAGACGGCCACACTGCCCAGACCGGCGTCGCGGCAGGCACGGATGACACGGACCGCGATCTCGCCGCGGTTGGCGATGAGAACCTTGCTCAGCGCCTTTGCCGACTCGGGCACGCCGTTCCTCCTAGTTCGCGCGGGATTGGATGGAGTTTACGGACCAAGTGCCTCTAGTGAACCGAGAGCAACCCCACACCGCAGAGGGATACTGTGCCCAGTTTTCGCCGCATGCGAGGAGATGACACGGCGATGAGCGTCCGCGCCCCCCGTTCCGTGGTGTTGACGGCCGTCCTGTGCGGCGTCGTCACGGCCGCGTCACTGACCGGCGCCGCGATCATCAACGCCAGGTCAAATACAGTTTCCGCGCCACCAACCACCAGCACCACGACGCCGACCACCACGCCGAACGTCGGCGTCTCCGGCTGCCTGCGCGAACCATGTCAAGTGCTGTCGACCACAACCGTCGGCGGCACTTTCGTCGAACTCATCGCCGACGCGGGCGCCACCTCGGGCCGCCTCCGCATCGGCGGACCGTCGTCGAGCCAGGTGATCGAGACGACCATCACCGAACTGGGGGTCACGCTGAGTCCGACATCGTTGCAGTGCGTACCCGGCTCGGCGTCGGCGTGCCTGATCCGGGGATCGGCCCCCACGGGGACGGCCGGGCAGGTCGTGGTCGGCCGGTCGGACAAGTGGAGCGCCCAGGAACGGGCCTACCTGTCGGCGGCGGGGGTACTGATGCTGGGGAACGTGGTCAGCGACTCCTCACCTGAGGTGATCGCCGTGCAGTACGACTGCCGGGGAAACCAGGTATGCGCGAACCGGCCGGTGTACGCGCAGGTGTTCGACCTGGGCGGGCAGGAGATCGGGTGCACGAAGACGTATCCGAGGGTGGAGCAGATCCCGGGCTATCCCCAGATCACGTTCCCGGCGGCGTTGCTACGCGACTGCCCCTGACGAACCGTGCGGCGGGCGGGCGTAGCCACCCGCCGCACGGCCTGGTCAGCTGAGAACGGTGAAGCCGTCGAGCACCGAGTACTGGCCGGACAGCTTCGTGACCACGATCGTGTGCGAGCCCGCGGTGAGGCCGGTCCGGCTGAACACGGCCACGTTGGCGTGGCGCAGGCCGTCGACGGGCACTGTGCTGATCACCTGTTGGGTGCCGCCGTCGATGGAGACGCCGATGTTGCCCTGGTCCGTGTTCTGCTCTCCGTGGACCTGGATGCCGGTGCCGGTGAACGTCAGCCGCGCGGTGGACCCGTTGGCGGTGGCGAAGTGGATGTCACCGTTGTAGTCGCCGAACGGCCGGTTGCCCTGCAGCGTGAACCCGCTGTAGGTGATCGCGGTCGCGGTGTTGTCCAGTCGGGCAGCCGAGTTCAGGACGTTGAACCCGTCCATCGTCGAGTAAGTGCCCGACAGCTTCGTCACCACGATCGTGTGGGTGCCGGACGACAGGTTCGCGTTCCGGAACACGGCCACGTTCGTGTGGCGCTGACCGTCGGCGGGCACCGTGCTGATCACCTGTTGGGTGCCGCCGTCGATGGAGACGCCGATGTTGCCCTGGTCGGTGTTCTGCTCCCCGTAGACCTCGATGCCCGTGCCGGTGAATGTCAGGCTCGTGGTGGCGCCGTTGGCCGTGGAGAAGTGGATGTCGTCGTTGTAGTCGCCAAGTCCGCGGTTGGCCGAGTACGAGTCCGACGTGTAGGTGATGTGGCTGTCGGTGTCGTTGATACGGCCCGCGGTGGCGGGGATCGCGTCGCCCACGCGGATGTCGGCCGCGACGGTCCCGGTCGGGATCGGGACGATCAAGAAGCCGCCGGACAGGAACTGCACCCCGGTGACCTTGACATTCTTGACGTAGACCGGGGTCGTCGAGGTGAAGCCGTGCCCGGCGACGAGTACCTGGGTCGCGTTCGTGGTGGTGGAGATGTACTGGACGTCTGGGCCGCCGCCGATGCCGAGGCCGACATACGCCGAGGTCAGACCGACGGCGCCGAGGATGCTGTTCGGAATGTCACCGGGCTTCGGGGTATTGGTGATCGTCGTGTTGCCGCTGGCATGGACGTCGGTCGCCGCGGCGCAGTTGTACTGCCCAGTCGCCTTGGAGACGTAGTTGTCGGTGGACCAGATGTGGCCGGTGGCCGCGCAGCCGCCCTGGGAGTAGTCACCGGAGTTGAACGTGGCGTTGCCCTGCCAGTTGATCCACTCCGAACCCGCGTCGTCGTAGTAGGTGAAGTTCGTGTTGTGGCCGTCGAACGCGACGTTTCCCTTGGCCTGCAAGCCGTTGGCCAGGGTCGCGACCGGATCGATGGTGGTCCCGTCGGCCAGGTACCGGTAGCCGGCCTGGTGGCCCTCGACGTAGATCGAGCCGCCGTCGGACCGGACCGACATGTAGTCGTGCAACAGGTTGTTGCTGATCGTGTTGTTCTCGTTGATGTTGACCGAGTTCTGCGGGTGGGCCGCGTTGTCGACGTGGCCCTGGATGACGCCCGCGGTGATACCGGTGTAGGGCAGGTCGTACAGCACGTTGTTGGTGATCTTCGTGCCGCGCGAGAACAGCAGCGTGATGCCACAGGCCGACGAGTAGTTGGTGCCGACGCGGTGCACGACGTTGTTGCTGACCGTGGTGTTGGTCAGGATCTCGTTGAGGCCGATGGTGTCACCGCTGACGGCGGCGGCGTCGGGCGTGCAGTGGTCCTTGATCCCCTGCGCCTCCGGCGCGTTGGTGGGGGTGGGGTCGTAGGTGCAGCCGAGCAGCAGGCCCGTCGAGGCGATGTCGGTGAACTCGGTGCCCTGGATCAGGGTGTTCTTCGCCCCGTACATCACGCTCAGGCCCGCGCCGCCGAGGTTGGCGAACCGGTTGCCGATGATGCTGAGGTTGGTCGTCGCGGTGAACGCGACGTTGGCCATCGGCTGGGTGAGCGAGCCCCAGGGGCAGGTGCCCGCGGGGGAGGAGAAGGTGCACATGCCCTGGTCGCGGCCGAGCGTCATGCGCAGGTTGCTCTGCACGTCGGAGAAGCCCCACGACCGCGACGGGTCGTTCCAGGTGGCGTAGGAGAACTGCAGGCCCTGGAAGGTGATGTCGTGCAGGGGGTTGGCGAGGGTGCCCGCGCCCTGCACCAGGGACTCCAGGCGCGGCAGCTCGATGTCGAGCGCGCTGACCTGCTCACCCGCGTTCGGCTGGTAGTACAGCGTGTTCGCCGCCGAGTCGAGGAACCACTCGCCTGCGCTGATCAGCGCCTTCGCGTTGTCCACGCGGGTGGGCTTCGTGTTCACGCTCATCGACGGCAGGCCGCCGGTGGCCTGGCTGAACGACTGGCGGTTGGTCACCATGGTCCAGCACGGCTGGGCCATGGTGAGGGTGCTGGTGCTGGAGTTGTAGCTCGCCACGCGGCAGCGTGACTCGGTCCACGCGCCGTTCGCCCCGGGGTAGTCGAACTCGACACCCGCCACCTCGGCGGCCGTGCGGGCACCGAACCACGCCTTCGCGGCGGCGTCGCCGCCGATCGAGTAGCCCGTCGACGAGCCGGTCCAGCCCGCGCTCCAGCCGAGGGCACCGGTGGTGGCGCCCGCGACCGGGACGGCCTTGCCGTTGACGTAGAGCTGGCGGGTCTCGCTGCCCGAGGGGACGGTCGCCTTGTAGACGCCGGTGGTGCCGTCCTGGGTCCAGCCGGTGACCTG
>DATLIA010000308.1:0-2468 GCA_035540215.1 Actinokineospora sp.
GGACGACGAACTCCCAACCCCCGGCCAGCCCGCCTCCGGCCGCCCCAAGGGCGGCAAGCCGCAGAACCACCGCTCCACCACCGGCGACCAGCGCCGCGGCGGCGGTCGCAGCGAATCCCCGGCCTCCGGCTCCCTGGCCGACGCCCTGCGAAAGGCGGGCTACCAGGGCTGACCCGGCCCCGGTGCACCCGCGGGGTCGCAAGCCTCCGAGGGTGCGGGCAGCAGGGACTCGCGTTCGCGCGGCAGGTGGTTCCGACGGTGGGCAAGGGCTCCCATGCGAACGGCTGGAACCCGGGCGCTGACCAGGGCACCTGGTCGGCGCCCGGAAAGCGATCGCGTCAGGCGGGCGTGGGCACCGGACTTCACCTCGCTGGAGCGGTCCTGGGCGCAGCGCGCTCGGGTCCACCTCGCGGCCGATGGCACGCACACCTGGGTCGCCGAGGGCGACACGGCGGTCGCGGGCTTCGCCGGTGTCCGCGTCGACCACGCCGAGAGCATGGGCGAGATCTACATGATCGCCGTCGACCCGGCCCACCAGCGCCATGGCATCGGCGCCGCACTGATCGCGCACAGCCTCGCGCGGATCAAGTCCCAAGGCATGGCCCTGGCCATGGTCGACATCGGTGGCGACCCAGGCCGCGCGCCCGCGCGCCGCACTTGCGAGCAGGCCGGATTCACCCTGCTCCCGATCGCGAGGTACTTCAAGAGGCTCTGATCAAGGCGTCGGTTCACAGAGTGAAATTCCCGCGCCAACCACGTTCGGAGCGGCTAGCCTCTGGGCGTCTCATGGAGTAGATCAGTGGCAGATCACCCGGCTGTTATCCGGGAAGGCGCGGGTTCGATTCCCGCCTCCATGTCCCATGGAGTAGATCAACGGAACGATCGCCCGGCTTCGGACCGGGAGGGTGCGGGTTCGAATCCTGCCTCCATGTCCACTTGGCACAACCTGGGGACTGACCCTGACCGACGATCCGCAGCACACTCCGTCCTTCGGCTACCCGTTCGCGATGCTGGCCCGCGCCATGGCGCGGACGGATGACGAGCGGTCGCTGACGAAGGTGCGGCGGTGGCAGGACGTCATCTCCGGGATCCTCGACGGCTCGCTGTCCGTCGGGTCCCGGACGCCGGTCGCGGACATCCCCGCCTGGGTGACCTTGGAGGTCGCGCACGGCGGTTTCGCCACCGGCCGCCTGCTGGCCGAGGAGCCGCTGTCCGACGATGAGCTCGCCCGGGTGGCCGCCCTCCCGCCAGGCGCGCCGGGTCGTACCGACCGGGAGCGGCTCAACCTCTGGTACCTCGGTGACACCGGACAGGCCGAACTGCTCGCCGCGTTGCGCGCTGGGCACTACCGGATCGCGGTGCCCGAGGAAGCCGCGTTCGCCGTGGCCGCGATCTTGCTGGACAAGGGTTTCGACGACCAGGCGCTCGACTTGATCGCCGAGGTGCTCCCGTTCGCGCACCGGCTGCGGTTCGTGCCGCGCTTCGAGCGGGTGGCACTGCCGTCCGGGTCGGCGGTGCGGCTGGTGCCGGTGTCCGTCGCGACCGAGTCCCTGCGCGCGGTGCGGACGCCCGCTCCGATCGAGGCGATGCGCGCGACCGCCGGGGTGTGGAATCCGCTCTACGACAGGCTTGTCGCGCTGTGGAGCCGGACCGTCGACGGCGATGTGCCGACCGTCGGCGCCACCGGCGCGGTAGGCGGCTGGCCGTGCCAGGTGTGGCCGGACGACTGGGCGGTCGAACGCGCACGGTGGCTGGCCGACCATGACGAAGCCGCGGCCGGTGGCGCGCACCCAGGCCGCCACGGCCACCCGAAGAGCAACTTCGCCCGTCTGCACGCGGCGCTGCTGCGGTGCCCGGCGGACAGCGGCGCGCTGTCGGCCCGCGAGGTCGGCTGGATCCGGCGCGCCATCGCCAACACCGTGACCAAGTCGGGCGCGCTCGGGTCGTCGCGGCGCGACGCCATCCGGTCGGCCCAGGCCGACACCGTGGCCGCGCCCACCTACGCGGCGCTGGCCGAGACACTGGCCGCGCGCCTCGACCAGTACCCGGCCGACGGTGGGATTCCCGCGCCGGAGGTGGTCTCGGCTCCGGTCTCCAGCGCGGACGCGGGCGATGTCGTGGCCGGGACCCCGATCCCGGCGCACCTGCGGCGCAAGGCCAACCGGGCGCTCGAGGCGCCGCTGGACGACCTGGTCCGCCTAGGCGTGATCACCTCGGGCGACTCCCTGGCGACCGTGTTGCCGCAGGTCACCGCTCGGCTGACGGCCGCGGCGATCGAGGACCCGGTGGTGGCCGGGCTGCACGAGCGGCTCTACGCCGCGTTCCGCAAGCGCCGTGGGCTGCTGCTGCTCAACCTGGCGAGCCAGGTGCGGTTCGAAGAACTGCCGTGGATCGGCGCGCTCGCGCCGTTCCGCGCACGCAAGGCCGACCACGCCGCGGGGATCCGGGTGCCGCTGGTCGACGAGGTG
>DATLIA010000309.1:0-11805 GCA_035540215.1 Actinokineospora sp.
CGACGACGAACTACGCGACACACTCGTCCCAGTCAACAACCGCTGGAACGTCGCCGAAGTCCTCGACGCCGCCCGCGGCTACGCCGACAAGACCGGCCGCCGCGTCTCCATCGAATACGCCCTCATCCGCGACATCAACGATCAGCCTTGGTGCGCCGACCTCCTGGGCAAGGTCTTGCGTAAGCACCTCGGACAGCTCGTGCACGTCAACGTGATCCCGCTGAACCCGACTCCGGGCAGCAAGTGGGACGCCAGCCCCAAGCCGGCGGAACGCGATCACGCCCACCTGAGACGGCCGAACCTCCAGGTGCCGGTGGGCGCCTGCTCTTGGAGCAGCGGTGTGATGAACGCGTTGGCCAGCGGTGTGGCGCCCTCGAGGGTGCGGTAGTCGGCAGGCAGTTCATGGGTCTTGATGGCTTGGGCCTGATAGCCGCCTACCCACGAGCGGTCGGGCACGGTGAATGTCGTTGGGAGGACAAGGTGTGTGCCCGCGGATTGGCGGCGGTGAACCTCGGCATGTAGCGCGGCATGGGTGATTTCGCCGTTCAGCGCGGACTTGCGTGCGATCAGCACAAGGTCGACGAGATCCTTGAACCTGGTCGACGGCAGCATCTGTTCGCGATGAAGCTCGTACATCGCCGAGATCTTGTCGGCGACGTGGTCCTCGAGCGGCCACATACGAATTTGCGGCCACGGGCTGGAATCGATCGCGAACGGTGCTTCGAGCAGCTCGATGGCAAGTTTCCCGACTGGGTGGAATTCGGCAGCTATGACGTCAACGCTGACAGTCGATAGTTCCCTGAGGCCGAACATGACCTTGAACCGCACTTTGCGCGAAGGTCGGTTGGCCGCAGTCTCGTTCGACGTGTCGTGGTGGCTGAATCGAAGGTGATCATCCAGATTTGTTGCGGCGGCTGCGATCAACGCGTCGACGGCGCCGTCAACGGTCACGTCGTCGCGAGTCCTGAGCAGGTCCACATCGGTGGAATACCGAGCCTGTGGCCAACGCACAAGCAGCGCTTGGCCACCTTTGAGGACCCATCCGTCGCGATCGGTGTGAAACACGCGGGCCAGCAACCGGCGATGGTAGTAGCGCTCGATAAGTTCCCCGGTGGGAACACCGGTTTGCTTTGCGGTGTTGGCGGCTCGGTCCTTCAGCGACCGCATGAAGGCCTGCGGGGTCGGCGTTTTCGGCGTCACGTCTCGTTCTCTAGTTTGTTCTCGACTGTGGCAATCCCTAGGCGGCGCACGATGTCAGGTGACATGTTCGCCAATTGGCCCCAGGTGACGCCCTTGTTCTTGAGCTCGGCCCAACTGACCCCAGCCAGTCGACCCCAGGTGATAGGGGAAGGTCGTGTTGTCATGTCGGCGATAGATAGGCCGATTTGCGCGAGAAGTTGCTCTAACAGTGCGACCCCGTCGGGCGGACGGGCACCGTAATAGCTTGCGTATGGCCCGATCACATTGGCCAGCTCATCGAGCTGTACCTGCCCGGCCTCAACGGCTTGACGAATGATGGTCGCGACATGGCTGGCATCGTTGCGCTGGTCGAGGAGGTCGCAGATAGTGCGCCTCGGGTTGGTGAGCGGAAGGCCGTCGAGTACAGCCACATCGGTTTCGGATAGGTCTGCCCTGCGAAGCCATACGCCGGGATCGCGCATCGTGCGCCTGCGGGGAACGGTCATCTCCACGCGTCTATTCACTAGCTCGCCGAAGCCGTGCAGTCGGGCGGCGGAGTTATGGGAGATCACCCCCCCGTCTGGGTCCAGCATGGGTCGCTCCCACCCAGCGACTGCTGGGCGAAGGCTCAGCCACGCCGCTTGTTCCGCGCGAGCACCGGATGGACTGGAGGCCGTCAGCGCGTGAACTCCTCGGCGTACGGTCTCAAGGAAGTCAGCTCTCTTCAGGCGATGCAGCGTGACGTCATCGACCCCAAGGTTCAGTGCCTGTCGAGTGGTCACCATGCCCCACTGTCCGGCCGTGTACTCGCCGAGCATTTCTAAGGCCTTGACCGTCTCCATGTCGCAAATCTTACACCACAGAGCAGCGTTTCTTACATCTTGCATGTAAGAAACGCTGCAGTCAGAGCCAGATGTCTCGTTGTACAACGGTAGGCATGGGCGAACCTCTCGCGAACTACCGCCGGGTGATCGACGCCGTGCACCGCATCTGCTACCCCGCACCCGACGGCCTGGGCATCTCCCAACGATCGGTGACAGTTTCAACCGTCGGCCTGGTCCCCGCGATCCGCAAACTCACCGAAGAAAGCATGCAAGTCCGCCTCGCGGTGTCGCTGCACACACCGGATGACGAGCTGCGTGACACCCTCGTCCCGGTCAACAACCGCTGGAACGTCGCCGAAGTCCTCGACGCCGCCCGCGGCTACGCCGACAAGACCGGCCGCCGCGTCGAGGCCCAAAGCCCCAGTCGAACGCTCAGAGGTCTGCTCGAAAGCCGAGGACTCGGTATAGCTCCAGCGCGGCCAGATGATGGACCTTCGCCTCGTCCCGTCTACCGAGATTGAAGAGGCAGAACGCGGTCCCTTCGCGCGAGCGCGCCTGCAGCCACAGGTCCCGCAGTCCTTCGGCGATGGCCAGCGCCCGGTCATAGAACTCGCGCGCCCGCTCTGACCGAGGCGGTGATGACCGTTCGGCCGATCGGCTCCGGCGGGAGCCGCCGCGGCGGACACCGCGTGGCGGTCCGCCCCGTTCCGCCGGTATACGTCGATGTCGCGCTGGCAATAGCCGCGATCATCCTCTTTCTGGCGAGTGTGCTCGGTCGCCCGAAAGCGCCGACCTGGCCAAAGGACTGTGATCGACCACCATGCCCGACAACGACCACGACGTCGAACCAGGCCGTACTCACCGGCGCTTTTGGGAAGCCACCATCAAGAGCTACTCAGCCGCTGGTCGTTGGCTGTGGCGGTCCTGGTAGCGATAACGACCATCGTCGCGTTGGTCACCTCACGTGAGCCGGAACCGACCGCGTCTGACCAGAACGCCTCCATCGCGGGCTCCGGCACAACGTGAACCAGAACTCGTCTCCGTGCGGTCAAGTCAGCAACAACAGCACCTTTGTCGTGGTCGACACCGGATCACTCGGTCTGTTCGGCCGCACCACCAACGAAGCCCAAGCCGTCCGGGGGGAACGGCCGCGAATCGGAGCCCAACGAGCCGCAAACCGCGTGGATGTACCGTGGTTTCACCGAACCGCTTCAACACAACGGGAATGTGCCGGCCTGCCAATAGGAGTACGAGCGCGTCAACCGGCGATCTCGCGGAGCGCGTCGTGGTCGAGGATTCGGATGTCGCGATAGCCGAGTCCGATCAAGCCCACCTCCGCAAGGCCACGCAGCACCTTCTCCGCCGTCGGCAGCCGGATCCCCGCCAGTGACGCGATGTCGGCCTGGGTGAGCGGGGCGCGGGTGCCCCACTCGTTGGCGCCCGGTTGCGGATTCTCCCGCGCGTATCCCCATTTCGCCGTTGGCGTCGCCGCGAACCGTGAGCATGGCCGTGCCGCGTCCGTCGAAGACGTTGTCGAGTTCCGTGCCGTAGGCGACGTGGCCTGACGCGTCGGTGTTGAAGAAGAGGAGCGGGCCGGTCCACTGGAAGCAGAACCCCGCCACCAAGAACCGTGTCGTCGACATCCAGCACACCGCGACCGGGCACTACCTGGTCCGATTCCCCGCGCTCGCCTCAGCGCGCGGCGTGGCGCATGTGACCGTGAACGGGAACTCCCTTGGCATCTCGTGCGTGGTTCGCGACAGCCGCGACGACGGGCCCGACCACCTTGTCGACGTCGCGTGCTACTACCCCGACGACCGCACACACAACGGCGAGCCCGCCGACACGCAGTTCACCGTGCTGTTCACCGAGCCCAAGTCGCGGGTGGCGACGGTCGACACCGCGTCCGGACTCAGGTCCGGCGCACCGATCTCGGTGCGCCCGCTCGGCGTCGGCGAGTACGAGGTGACGGTCGAGGGTTTCTCCGCCACCGGGTACGCCCAGATCACCCCGCGCGGACCCGACGCGGTGCGGTGCCGCACCATCGGCGCCCGGATCGTCGTCCGGTGCGCGACCATCGTCGGCAACCATCCGGTCGACGCCGCGTGGACACTGTCCTATGCGGACAGAACCACACCGGCGCCATTCGCTCCAGGCGCCTACGTCCGCACGACCGACGAAGGTCTCGCCATCGACGACGCCCGCTCGTACAACTCGGCGGGCGGGGCGATGAAGGTGCAGTGGCAGACCCCGGCCGTTACCGGGTCGGGATCAAGGGCGTGGGCACCATCGGCGACACCGCCCAGGTCACCATCACCGACACGCGTTCCGGCTACTGCCACAGCGCGCACTGGCAGTCCGCCACCGTGCCGCACGGCGAGGTGTGGGTCGATGTCCATTGCTACAACCCCGACGGGGTGCATGAGGACCGCGACTTCGGTGTGACCACGCTGCGGATGCCGGGCGCCCTCTCGGACAACCTGACCGCGCTCGACCCCGGTCCACACCCACCCGGCCCGGTCTGGGCCTACTTTTCGGGTGATCGCCTCCCTTACCGACCCTGGCGTGCGCAGGCCATTGCACCCGGACTTCCTCTGGTCGACATGGATCCGCCGCTTCCCATCGGTCGAGGCGCGCTGGGCACCGGACGCGACCGTCGAGCACAGCGAGATCGGCCGGTTCCGGGTGCGTCTGCCGGGCCTTGGGGCGGCGACCGGGATGGTCCACGTGACCGCCAGATGGACACCGACCGACAGCTGCAACGTCGTGGGGGACTGGGCCGAAGGCCGCGACCAGGTGGTCGACGTGGCGTGCTGCAACGCGGGCGGCGATCTCACCGAGGGTCGCTTCGCACTGTTCGTGGCCAAGCCGAGCCACGGGTCGACCCCGCTCGCGGTGATCGCGCCAGGAGTGCGGTTCACCTCGACGGGGGCCGACATCCAGGTGGCGCGAACCGGGCCGGGCGAGTACGCGGCCACCATCGCCGACAGCGCCTTCGACGGCTTCGGCCACATCCAGCTGACCACGGCGGACACCGCACCCACGCGCTGCCACCCGGTCGGCACCGCAGGCACACTCACGATCCGGGTCAGCTGCCACGACATCCGCTCCGGCGCCCCGACGGACGCGGACTGGCACCTCACCTACGTCCAAGGCGGCCCCCTGCACCACGACCCGACGGCCGCTGGGACCACAGTGGACACTGACGGCAAGGTGATCACGCGCTTCCACGACAGCGCGGGACAGCCGCCGACGCTGGCCCACCCGAGAGTCGGCTCCTACAGCGTCAAGGTGCCGACCGCGGGCAACGCCCCGGTCTATCCCGCCGACAGCGTGCAGGTGACGCCCCTGGGACCCTCGACCAGCCATTGCGCGCCAGTCGACTGGAACGTGTCGACCTCGGAGGTGCAAATCCTGTGCCGGGACCGCGCCAACGTGCCGACCGACACCCCGTTCAGCCTGTCCTACCTGCCGGTCCCCTGACCGGGTAGCCGCACGCACCGGACCGGCATAGATTCGGTGGTGACGCACCGAACCGGCGAGGGAGAAACGACATGCCGCAACCGGAAGGCCAGGAACTGGCCGAGGTCCGTGCTCGGCGCGACGATCTGCGAAAGCGCTACCTGCGGTCCGGTCAAACCACCACGGTCCGCGGCGTCCACCACGGTCCGCGGCGTCCACCACTTGGCGCTGATCTGCCGCGACGTCGAGGAGACGATCCGGTTCTACCAGGAGTTCCTCGGGTTCCCGCTGGTCGAGCTGGTGGAGAACCGCGACTACGCCGGGTCGAGCCACTTCTTCTTCGACATCGGCAACCGCAACCTGCTCGGCTTCTTCGACTTCCCCGGCCACGACCACCCGCCGTTCAGCGAGACCATCGGCGGCGTGCAGCACCTGGCGATCTCGGTGTCCGCGGAGGGGTTCGCCGCGGCGAAGAAGAAGCTGGAGGACGCGGGGGTCGACTACCTCGGCCCTGACCGCGGCGTGGAGAACAGCATGTACTTCCGGGACCCGAACGGCGTCGGGCTGGAGCTCTACCAAGAGGAGCTTGGCACATTCGAGGGGACCAAGCTGGTCGACTGAGTCGACTGTGTCCATTTCGGACAGTGGCTAGCGACCGAACCAGCGCCGCATCCGCGACCGCCGCACGGGCTCCCGGCGCAGCGCGGTGCGCGCGCAGTCCGGACATGGCGGCCGTGGGACACACGCCGATGGGGCCTCCACCACCGACGAGCCGCACAGCGTGCGGTGCAGCCCGTCACGGGCGCGGTGCAAGACCAGCACTCCGTGGTCGAGTCCGTCGTCGACACACGTGATCCAGTCCACCTCGGCGATACCGACACCCACAGCGACACCCCTCTCGGACCGGATTGGTCCATGATCGCGTGTGGACACCTGATTGGGGCATGTCACTTGGCCATAACTCTGGCGATCATCAGTGTTGGCCGGGGACGACCGAAGTGGAAACCTCGCTTGCCCCACACCGGTATGGCTCACCGATCCGGCCCACGGGCCGCCCGAACTTGCGATATCGTCCGCCCACCAGGGAGAACGACAACAGGCTTCGACCGAACGGGCGCACCGCTCCGTTCGTCTGACGGAGGACATCCCGCGCCGTGACAGGTCAGGAGAGTCGCGACGAGGCCCAGCGGCCACTGGCGGCGCGGGCCCGCGAACTGCTGGCCATCGCCCACAGCGGCGCGCCGGACCTGGCCTGGGTGGCCACCGAGATCGCCGCGCTCGCCGTCGCGGTCAACGGCCACCCCGACCCGGTGGAGGCGGCCGCGGTGCACCGGGCGCTGGCGGCCACGACACTTATCAGCCCGGAGACAGCGCGCGCGGGCGCGAACCTGCTCGACCGGCTCATCGACTTCGCGGGAGCACACGGGTTCGCGTCGCTGCTGGCCAGCGGGCACGCCCTGCGCGGCACGGCGGCCCTCATGGTCGACCCGCACGCCTTCCTGCCCACCGACGTCGCCACAGCGCTGTCGATCATCGACGAGGACCAGGCGCCGACGGTCGACCTGCCCGCACCGGTGCTGGCCCGCCAGCTGGCCCAGGCGCTGAGCGACACCGCCATCCTGCTCTGCGCGCTGGGCATGTTCGAGGTGGCCGATGAGATGTTCCGCCGCGGGCGCCGGAAACTGGTCGGCCACGCCGACCGGCACGACACCGTCACCTACCAGCTCAACCGGGTCGAGGTGCTGGTCCGGTGGGGCCTGCAGGCCGAGCAGCACCACGAGCCCGACTCGGCCAGGCGCCGGTTCGCAGGCGCCGCCCGCGCCGCCGCCGCGGCCGAACACGCCATGGCGCACAGCCTCTATCCGGGAACCGACACCACGGCGGTGCGCACGGAACCGATCCTCGCCGTGGCGAACGCGCTGCGCGAGCCGAGCGCGGACCACATCGCCCTGCTCAGCGAATGGCTCGGCCGCACACTTCGCGCCGACGACCGCGCCCTGCTGTCGGTCGCGCTGGCCCGCTGTCAGGCCCATGTGGGCAGGCACAGCGCCGCGATCGCCACCTTGCGCGTCGCGGCCACGGGCGCCGCGCCGGTGGAATCCCTGCTGCGCCAGATGCTGCACGGCGAACTCGCCCGACTCACCGCGGCCGTCGGCCGCGACGAGGGATGGCGCCTCTACGCGAACCAGCTTGAGACAGAACTACGCGCCCAGCACGCCACCCGCCTGAGCACGCTGCGCAAGGCGGTGGAACACGCGACTCTGGAACGTGCCCATACCGCCCTGCTGCGCAGCGCCAGTCTCGACCCGCTCACCGGCCTGCCGCACCGGGCCGCCCTGGAGACGCTGCTCGGCACCCTGGTCGAGAGCGCGGACTCGCCGTTCGCGGTCGCGCTGATCGACCTCGACCAGTTCAAGTGGGTCAACGACACCCACTCCCACCTGCACGGCGACCAGGTCCTGACCGCGGTCGCGACCGCACTTCGGCAGGGATTGCGCGAGGCGGACGTCCTCGCCCGCTACGGCGGCGACGAGTTCGTCGCGATCCTGGCCCAGATCGGTCCAGGCGAGGCGCTCACGGTGCTCGACCGGATGCGCACGACCGTGGCCGCGCTGCCCGAACCGGTCGGCCGCGGCGTCACGGTGTCAGTAGGGATCGTCGCACCGCATCCTGGCGAGTCCGCGGCGAGCGTGCTGCGACGGGCCGATCGGGCCATGTACGAGGCCAAGCGAGCGGGCGGCGACCAGGTCCGCAAGAGCTGACCCGACAACGGCATTGGTATGCCGCTGTCGGGTCCGCCATCATCAGGGTGCGTTGTAGCCCAGTGTGTAACCGCCCGATCCGCTGTAGGCGTGGACCCGGTAGCGGTACCGCCCGGCGGTGCCGTTGTAGGTCACGTTCTCGTCCGCGGCGGACGTGGTGCCACTGGCCACGTTCGACCACGCACTGCCATTCCACTTCTGCAGATACAGGTCGTAGTCGGCACCGTTAGGGCCATCCAGGCAGGCCTTGTGCTCACCGGAAACCGTTGTCTCGTAGTAGTTGTTGTCCGGTTGGTAAGCATTAGCGCCAGTAGCCAGCGTGCCCGTCTTGGTCACCTGGTAGCCGGAACAGCCCGTCGGCGGAGGCGTGCCGCCGCCGAGGTTCACGCTCCACGTGCGCAGCGTCCCGATGTCGCCGGACGCCGCGTCCTGGACCCGCAGCTTCCACGTGCCGTTCGCGGTCTCGCCGGACAGGTTCACCGTGTAGTCCCGGATGATGTTGTCCGTGCCCGACCCGGTGCGGTTGTGCAGCACGTAGGTCGACGCGTCCGGCGCGACCAGCGTGACCACGAGGTCGCCCTGGTACGGGTGCAGGATGTCGACGTGCACGACGCTTGTCGCCGACGGCGTGGCCGCGCAGCCCGCGATGGTGATCGCGCTCTCCACGGTTGTCAGGTCTGGGATGGCGACGGGAGTGCCGTTAGTGCCAGAGCAACCACCCGGCCCGCTGACCACCAGCGAATAGGCCGCGGTCTTAGTGCCACTCGTACCCGCTGCCGAGATCGTCAGCGGGTAGGTGCCGGGAGGCGTGGTGGCTGACGCCGCCACGGTGAACGTCGAGGAAGCCCCGGAGGTGACCGTCGCGGGCGCGAAGCTCGCCGTGGCACCAGCGGGAAGGCCCGCCGCCGAGAGCGTCAGCGACTGCGCGCTGCCGCTGGTCGTCGTGGTGCTGACCGTCGCCGTGGCCGACCCACCGGGCGCGACGGTGCCACTCGACGGCGCGACCGCCACCGAGAAGTCGTTGCCCGGCTGGGAAAGCCCGGTCATCGGCAGGGTGATCGTGCTCTGCCCTGGCGCGAGCCGCAGCGTCGTGCCCGCGGTGGGCCGCAGGGTGTAGTCGTAGTCGGTGGAGATCACGACCAGCCCGACGCGGTGGCCGGAGGCGAAGACGTAGTCCTTCGGCTGCATCTTGAACGCCAGGTCGTACTCCGTTCCCTGGACCAGCGCGGATCCCGACGTGACCGACGCGCGGTTCTGCGGGTCCAGCCAGCCGCGGGTGACGATCACCGGCGACGTGCCGCCGTAGTCGACCAGCAGCGCGGTCAGGTTGGCGTCCTTGCGGTTCTCCACCGCCATCCGCAGCGACACCCTCGGCGCGCCGGAGAGCTTCGCGGCCGACGTGAGCGCGTCACCGCGGTAGACGAGCCTGCTGCCGTTAGCGCTATCCGGACTCGCGACAAGTGTCGTCGCGGTCGACGTACGGCCGTTGTCGGTGAAGGTCTGCTTGACCTCGCCACCGGCGGTGAACGAGAGCGTCCCGGGCGCGGTCGCCGACGTGGCGCCGAGCTTCAGCGTGACGTCGCGCGCCGCCGGGTCGGGCCAGTCGGCGTAGGTCTGCCAGGTCCCGTCCGGGAACTGCACATCGGCCTTGGGCTCGGTCATGATCCCGTTGTCGATGCCCTTGAGGTGGTAGTCGAACCAGCGCAGCACCGTCGCTTGGTAGTCCGAACGCGAGGGCGCGCCGTGCCCGCCGCGGTGCAGCCAGATCTTGCGCGGCACGTTGTTCGCCTTGAGCGCGTCCCACCACTGGGCGTACTGCATGCTCTTGACGTTCCAGTCCGCCTGGCCGTGCATGACGAACACGCCCGCGGTCACCTTGTTCGCGTCCCGCACGTAGTCGCGCTGCTGCCAGAAGGGTGTGAAGTCACCCGAGACGCGGTCCTGGTTGGTGGTGATCGACGCGAGCTGCGAGGTGCAGGCCTGCTTGCCGAGAACGGCCTTGGCGAGCACGTCCGCGTCCTCGCCCTGATATCCGCCCGGCGCGACGACGAGCCCGTTGGCCCGGTAGTAGTCGTACCAACTGGAGATGGCCGCGATAGGCACGATCGCCTTCAGGCCGGGCACCCCGGACGCGGCGGCGGCGTTGGGCAGCGTGCCGTTGTAGGAGATGCCGATCATGCCGACGTTGCCGTTGCTCCACGTCGCGCTGACCTCGGTGCCCGAGGCGTTGTAGCCCTTCGTCCGGCCGTTGAGCCAGTCGATGACCGCGGTCGTGCCGACGGTCTCGTTGCGGTCACCCGAGGTCGGGCAGCCGTCGGAGTCACCGGTGCCGATGCTGTGCCCCATGACAACGGCGTAGCCGCGCGGGACGAAGTAGTCGTCGTACCAGTCGGGCAGATCCGGGGTCGCCTTCGCGATCCGGGCGCCGGACTCGTCCGTACTGGTCGACGCCAGGCCGAACAAGCCCTCCTGGGGCAGTCGGTCGACGTTGGGGTTGTAGTTCGACGCCGGGTTGAGGCCCTTGGCGTAAGGACTCTGCTCGAACACGACGGGGACGCGGGACCCGTCGGTCGGGCGGGACACGTCGATGGCGACCCGGTCGAGGCGGCCGTTGTTGTCGGTGTCCACCGTCGTCTCGACGTAGATCCGTTCCTCGACCATGGCGACTGAGCTGCTGGTGTCTGGACGTGCGTGCGCGGCGGTGGCGGCCAGGGGCACACCACCGACGATCAACGCGACGGCCAACACAGCGCGGGGCAGGGACCGCATGTGTGGCTCCTTCAAAGTGCAGGGACACCAGACACCCAGAACCCGGACCGCCGGTCAATACACCGAATGGCACCCGCGCTTAACAGGGAACTCGATCAGTCGCAATTGGACGCACTCTGACCAGCGTCTTTGAGTTCGTCGGGGATATCGATGCGGTTCATCGCGTTCTGCGCGGTGGCGAGTCCGTTCATGGACCGGCCGAAGCGCTTTACTCCGGCCGTGTATGCCTCGACCGTCATCGGGTCGGCCGCCTCGACCTCGTCGTGCGCGGTTCCCAGCTCACCACGGGCCTCGACGAGCCCCTCAATAATCTTGCTGATCGACGAGTCCAGCCCGGGGACAGGCGCGGGCCGCAGGGCGCGCAGGTCGCTGAGCACCGCGTCGAGCACGCCCGCGAGCCTGCTCGTCATCTGCAGGAACTCGCGCTTGAGAACGGCGGCGTCGCCCGTGGTGGTCGGGACCGGGTTGGTCTCCCCCGCGGTGACGAGCAGCTTGCCCGCGCCGCACCACCGGTTCATCCACCGGACCCCGGGGCTGCTCTCGTCCGCCTGCCCGGTGCTGATCGGCGCGGACGCGGCGCTGCCAGAGACCACGGTCGCGCACCCCGCCGACACCATCGCGACACACGCCACTACAACCGTCAGCCCCCGCATGACTCCTAGGACGTCGCACACCAACGATCGGTTCCGACCCCGCCGGTCGAAATCGACGTTGCATCGCGATAGGTTCCGATATATCGTTGAGCTATCGCGAGCGACCGCTTGCGACAACATGGACGCAGGAGACAACAATGCGTACGAGCTTTGGAC
>DATLIA010000310.1:0-9994 GCA_035540215.1 Actinokineospora sp.
GTAGACCTTGTTCTCCGGCGAGGTCAGCTTGAGGATCAGCATGTGCTCGGCCAGCCAGCCCTCGTCGCGGCCCATCACCGAGGCGATGCGCAGCGAGTAGCACTTCTTGCCGAGCAGGGCGTTGCCGCCGTAGCCGGAGCCGTAGCTCCAGATCACGCGCTCTTCGGGGAAGTGCACGATGTACTTGGTGTCGTTGCACGGCCACGCGACGTCGGCCTGGCCCTGCTCGAGCGGGGCGCCGATCGAGTGCAGCGCGGGCACGAAGTCGCGCTCGGTGCCGTCGGCGTCGATGAAGCGCTCGAGGGCCTTGGTGCCCATCCGGGTCATGATCTTCATCGAGACCACGACGTACTCGGAGTCGGTGATCTCCACGCCGAGCATCGGGTTCTCCGCGTCGAGCGGACCCATGCAGAACGGGATCACGTACATGGTGCGGCCGCGCATCGAGCCCCGGTAGAGCTCGGTCATGACGGCCTTCATCTCGGCCGGGTCCATCCAGTTGTTGGTGGGACCACAGTCGGCCGGATCCTGCGAGCAGATGTAGGTCCGCTCCTCGACGCGCGCGACGTCGTTGGGGTCGGAAGCCGCGTAGAAGGAGTTCGGCTTCTTCGCCAGTCGGGTGAAGGTGCCCGCCGCGACCAGCTTGTCGGTCAGTCGGGTCCACTCCTGGTCAGAGCCGTCGACCCAGACGACCTCGTCCGGAACGGTCAGCTCTGCCACCTCGCGCACCCAGGACAGGAGCCGCTGGTGCGTCGTCGGTGCCTGGTCGACACCAGGGATTGTCACTGCCGTCATCTCCGCCTCGTCTCCTGACTGAACGCCGAAATGCCGATCAGGACGCCATCGGGCCCTGGTGGACTGACGACGTCCTCATCGAATAGCTACGCGCCCGCTCTGGATGGAGCGGGTACGTGCTTCAAGGAATGCATTGAGGCTAGCGAAGTGACCACCAGGTAACCGAGACCTGTCCTGTCGGTTCCCTCACAAGAACGATAAGGGAATCGATTCAGTACACGGATGCGTAGTCAAAAATCGGACATCGGGGTGTCCGGTTTGCGAACAGGCGTGACGAAACGTGAGTCTTCCCACGTCAGGCGGGCCGATCAAGAAAAGATCCCGGCTCGCGGGCGCGAGCCGGGATCTTCTATTCCGTGCTAGTCCGTCACCTTGGGTGACGAGAGTGCGATCAGACCGAGTCGTCCGGGACGCCAGCGGAGTTGCTCCACGCCGCGTCGGAGCCGGTCGCGGAGCCTGTGCCCGCGCCGTCGGACTCGTAGGAGCCATCGGCGTTGATGTGTCCGGTCTCGACGGTGGTCCACTCGTCCTCGCCGGTGTGCTCGGCGATGGTCACGTCGCCGTCGGCCTCGACCACGATGGCCTGGTCGGCCTCGCCGTCGCCGTCGGCGTCGGTGAACGCGTAGGTGTTGCCCTCATCGTCGGTGACGACGGAGGTGTCGTTGGTGCCGTCGCCGTCGGCGTCGTACTCCGCGGCGCCCGCGGTGACGTCGCCGTCCTTGGTGTCGACGGTGATGGTGTCGCTACCCGCGTCGTCCTTCGACGTGGGCGCGTCGCCGCTGTCGTCGTCGTCCTTCTTGGCGGGCTTGTCGTCATCGTCGTCGTTCGACGAGGGCTTCGCCGAGCCGCTGTCGTCCGCGCCGTCGCCGCTGGGGGCCTCGACGGAGTCGGGGTCGGCCTCGGCCCACTCGCCGGAGGCCTCGTCGTACTCGGCGGCGCCGGTGACGTTGCCTTCCTCGTCGAGCTGGACCATGGTGTCCGCGGTGCCGTCCCCATCGGTGTCCGTGAACGCCATGTAGCCGTCTTCGGTCTGCACGACGGCGGTGTCGTTCTGCTTGTCGCCGTCGTAGTCGTAGTTCTCTTCGACCTCGTACTCTTCGCCACCGACCTCGACGGTCAACTCGTCGTGGCCCGCGGTGTCATCCGCGGTGGTGTCGTCGGTCGTGTCGGCGCCGGTCTCGTCCACGTACACGTGAAGCCCCCTTCAATCCGCTCTTTGTTGTGGGTATGACTGACGCCTCGTCGGTCCGGTTCCCGACGGTACCGATAAACCTAGGTACCGCTGTTCGGGTCAATTATTCTTGTCGCGCACGGACCGAATGCTGGCGAGCAGCTTCTCCGCGCGGTCACGTCCGGCGACCACATCGGTCAGTCGCTTGTTTACCACGGTCACAAGCTTTTGCCGCTCGCTCACGTCAAGTCGTAATGCCTTGTCGACCTCGCGGAGCTGTTCCTCGATCCCGGCGATGCGCTTGCCGAGCGCCTCGTCGAGCGCCAGCGACAGCTGGGACTCCGCGTCGATGAGCTGCTCGGAGACCAGTTGATCCAATGTGGACCGGGAATCGGCGATCGACTCGTTGAGCCACAGCTTCATGTGCTGCTTGTCCGCGGTGTGCTTGCGGGTGCGCGCGATCCACCAGCCCGCGCCCAGACCGATGATGATCGTGGGCACCAACAGGATCGGCGCGGCGACCGCGCCCGCGATCGGCAGCACGGCCATCTTGCCCGCGCCGAAGCCGCCGGAGACGCCCATGAAGACCAGCAGCTTGTCCTCGGCGGTCGGCAACCGCTTCTCGGCGGCGCGCAGGACCACTTGGGACTGACCGGACCGGGCGAACTGGGAGCGGATGACCTCCAGCTCGTCGGCGCTGAACAGCTCGCTGAGCACGGTGTCGGCGACCTGGTTGAGCCGCACGCTGACCGACTGGCTGATCCGGCCCGACACCATCTGCATCGCGGCGTCGACCTGGCCGGGCAACTCCTTGAGCTTGTCGCGGTCGGCGGTGTCGATGGCCTGGCGGAACCAGGACTGCAGGTCACGCATCTGCCTGCTGACCTCGTGGGCGTTCTCCAGCCGGGCGCGCTGGATCTCGCTGCGCAGCTTGACCTGCCAGCCGCGGGTCGAGGACCGGCGCTCGGAGGTCAGCTCCTCCTTGCGGGCGCGCAGCAACTCGGCCTCGGCCTCGCCGGTGGTCAGCGCGCGGCGCTCGTTGTCGAGCTTCACCTTCAGCTCGCCGAGCGCCGAGGACAGCGCACGCAGCGTGTTCGCCTCGCCCAGCATCGCCGACCGTCCGACGAGCAGGGACCGCAGCGCCTGCTGGAGCTCGGCGACGCCGGAGCGTTCCTTGAGCATCTCGGCGGCCTCGGGGCTGGGCGCCTTGCCCGCCATCTCGTACATCCGCGACGACACTGGGTGGAAGGTCGCGCCCGCGAAGCGCGGGGCGTGTTCGGCCAGCAGCGCCTGGTTGGCCTCCAGCACCTGCCGCCAGCCGCGGAACTGGTCCACTTTGGACAACGCGAAGACGACGGTCTCGACCCGCTCGCCGACGTTGGCCAGGAAGTTCAGCTCGCCGAGGGTGAACGGCGCGGACGCGTCGACCACGAACAGCAGCGAGGTGGCCGAGGCGGCGGCCTCAATGGCCAGTTCGCCGTGCACCGAGTCGAGCCCGCCGACGCCGGGGGTGTCGACCAGGATCAGCTTGTCGAGCAGCTCCGACGGGCCGTCGACCTCGACGTAGCGCGGCGGCAGCTCACCGTCGGGCAGCTCGTGCGCGGCGGACACCCAGTTGACCAGCTTGGCGATGTCGACCGGCACCGGCGCGAGCTGGCCGGGGTAGCAGGCGCGGGCGTGCCACTCCTCGGCGTGGCCGAACACCAGGTAGGTCGCGGTGGCGACCTCGGCGTCGACCGGGGACAGTCCCGGCGTGTCGATCAAGGCGTTGACCAGCGAACTCTTGCCCCGGTTGGTCTCACCGACCACGACGACCGACGGCTTCTTGCGCCGCTTGCCGCGGATCTCCTCGACCCACTGCGCCGACTCCGGCTCGGTCTCCTTGAGCAGCGCGAGCAGCTTGTCCCTGGTCTGCGCCACCTGCTGGGGCAGCGTCAGTGGCTTGGTCATGCGCCTGCCTTGGTGTAGACGGTGACGATCGGCGGACGCAGCACCTGGCCGCGGTCGCTGAACCCGACGACCTCGGTCTCGGCGACGGTCCCGTCGAGCGCGTCGTCCTCGGTGGCCGCGGTGCCGCCCGCCTCGTGCAGCGCCGGGTCGAACTTGGCGCCGTCCGGCCGGACCGCGAGGACGCCGACGGCGGCCAGGCCCTCCTCGATCCGCTCGGCCACACCCGAGCTACGGGCGCGGTCGTGGGCGTAGAGGCAGAGGGTGACCAGCGCGCGACGCTCGTCGATGGCCTGGTCGTACAGCTCGGGGGCGATGCTGACCAGCGCGGGCTCGATCCGGAAGTCGTCGGACAGCTCGATCTCCGGGGCGACCGGCGCCGGGACCGGCGCGGGCGTTGGCTCGGGCGGTGACTCGGCGGACCGGTCGGCATCGGCGATCACTTGCGCGGTGACCTGGATGGTCGAGTCTTCGTCCTTGCGCTTGCCTTTGAACCAGGAAGCCACCGTGTCACCCAGCCTGTTCGCGAAGTTGTTGCCAGATCAGGAAATAAGCGCGGTGCACGACGTGCGCGACGCGGCTCTGCGCGGGCGTCGCGCCGAACGAGGCGAACGAGCGCCACCAGCCCGCCCGCTCCAGCGCGTAGGCCGACAGCTCCTTGTGCGGCCTGCCCTTCATACCGAGCTGCTCGCCGATCTCGGCGCTGCCGCCGACCCGCAGGACCTCCTCGGCCAGGTCCTCCGGCATGTCCACGGCGCCAGAGGTGACCAGGGTCAGGGCTTCGAGCAGGCGGAGCTGGTGGGCCTCGGGCTTGGCCAGCAGTACCTCGATGGCGTCGTGCACGCGCTGGCGTTCGCCAGGATCGCCGGAGGCGTGGGCCAGCGCGGTGACCGAGGCGAGCGCCGCCGCGGCCTTGATGCCGTCGGCGCGCACGCGGAACACCGCGTCGAGCCTGCTGCGCACGGCCAAGAGGCCGGAGGCGTCGAGGAGCTTGCGGCGCAGGGCGCCCGCGGTGAGCTCAGGCTCGGCCTTGATCGCGTCGACGGCGGTGCGGATGCCGTAGAGGTCGAGCTTCTCCAGCAGCTTGACCCGGGTGCCGGTCGCGACGTCGCAGTCCCAGCTGGTGAAGATGTCGGCCGACATCAGCATGGTCTCCCACGTGATGTCGTCGAGGGCGGACAGTGCGCGCAGGGCATCCGCGTCGGCGGAGGTGAAGCCACCGGACTCGGCGGACTCGGCGATCAGGCCGATCACCGGGATGACGTCGGCGACGCGCGGCTTGAGGGTGGCGGCCTGCTTCTCGGCCAGCAGGGTGGCGGCCTTCCAGACGTCGCCGTCGCTGCCGGTCACCGACTCTGGGGTGATGGTGTCGGCCTTGTTCAGTACCGCGATCGCGTTGACCGGACCCGCCTCGCGGCTCGCCGTCGCGGCGGTGAACGCCGCGAGCGCCTGCTGGTCGTCGGCGCGCACGCCCTGTGTGACGACGTAGAGGACGGCCTCGGCGCCCGCGACGGCGTTGCGAGAGGTGTCGTCCAGGTCGTCGGAACCCTCCGCGGGCTCGTCGCCTTCCTCTTCGGCGCTGTGCTTGGCGGCGCCGAGGAGCTGCTCGGTGCGCTTGACCGAGGCGAGGTCGAGCGAGCCGAGGCCGGGGGTGTCGATGACGGTGAGGTCGCGCAGGACCGCGTTGGTCAGGTAGGCCTCAAGGTGGGAGACCTTGTCGAAGTCGACGTCGAGGTCCTTGGGGATCATGCCGCCGACGTCGAACGGCAGGACCTGCTTGGTGCCGTCGTAGAAGACCAGCTCGACCCGGTCGACGGTGCCGTACTGGAAACGGGTGACCAGCCGGGTGCACTCACCGACGTCGGTCGGGGCGACCCGGCGCCCGATGAGGGCGTTGACCAGGGTCGACTTGCCGGACTTGATCCGACCCGCGACGGCGACCTGCAGCGGCGCGGAGAGCCGGCGCAGGACCTCGCGGAAACCCGCCGCCGTGCGCGCCGAGACCTGCGGCTGCAGCCGCTGGCACAGGTTGGCCACGGCTGCCGACAGCGGTCCGGCGAGATGCTGCTGCTCGGACAAGCCCAATCCCTTCCAAAAGGTACGAGCCGAATGTTGCCATGGTCGGGTCGGGCGCGGGCGAGGTACGGGCAACCGACTCAGCCCTGAGGTGGACGCGCGATCCACCGCGAGGTTGACGTCCGCGCTTGGTGGGCGTGCCTACGCTTATCAGGTGCGTCGACTGAGTATGTGGATGAAGCGGCACCCGGTCGCGGGCGACATCATCATCGCGGTCTTCTTCGCCCTGATGGAGCTGCCCGCGGCGTTCGGCCTGCCGAACGCCGTCTCGCCGGTCGCGTTCTGGCTGGTCGGGCTCGGGATGATCGGGGCGCTGGTGATCCGCAGGCTGAACCCGATGCTCAGCGCCTACATCATCCTCATCGCGGGCTTCGCCCAACTCGTCACGCACAGCCAGTCGCTGCCATGGGAGAGCGGGACCGACGCGCGGGTGCGGGTGGTCGACTTCGCGCTCGGCATCTCGCTCTACACCCTGGTCACCTACGTCGGCCGCAGGCAGGCGCTGCTCTACCTGCTGTGGCTCGGGGTGGGGACGACGGCGTGGTCGTTCTGGCGGGTCACCTTCCCGGACGCGATCCTGCCGCTGCTGGTCATCGTGGTGATCTTCGCGCTGTGCTGGGTCCTCGGCGAGTTCACCGGAGCGCGCAAGGCCTATCACGTGGAAGTCGAGGCAAGACTCGCCCTGCTGGAGACCGAGCGCGACCAGCAGGCGCGAATCGCCGTCGGCGAGGAGCGTGCCCGGATCGCCCGTGAGCTGCACGACGTCGTCGCGCACGCGGTGAGCGTGATCGTCGTGCAGGCCGACGGCGCGGCCTACGCGGTGCGCTCCAACCCGGAGATGGCCGAGCGGGCCGTCGCGACGATCTCGGCCACCGGCCGCGAGGCACTGACCGAGCTGCGCAGGCTCCTCGGCGTGCTGCGCGACGACGGCGCGGGCGGCGACCTGGCCCCGCAGCCGGGCGCCCAGTCGATCTCCGAACTGGCCGAGCGGGTGCGCGCGGTCGGCGTTCCGGTCCAGCTCGACCTGTCCGGCGACCTCGACGACCTGCCCACCGGCGTCAGCCTGGGCATCTACCGGATCGTCCAAGAGGCGCTCACCAACACCATCAAGCACGCGGGCACCGGGGCGAAAGCGTCGGTGAAGGTGGTCAGGGTCGGCGAGCGGGTCGAACTCGACATCACCGACCGCGGTTCGGGCAAGGCGCTGGCCAACGTGGTCGGCGGCAACGGCCTGATCGGAATGCGGGAGCGCGCCAACGTCTTCGGTGGGTCCCTGCGCGCGGGCCCGGAACCGGGCGGCGGCTGGCGGGTGCACGCCGTGCTGCCCGTGTCCGGCGCCTGACCTCGTCCACCCGAAACCCGCTGGGAGGGCTACCTTGGGACGCGTGATCAGGATCGTGCTTGTCGACGACCAGGAACTGATGCGTGTCGGGTTCCGCATGGTCCTCGGCGCCCAGGAGGACATGGAGGTCGTCGGCGAGGCGGGCGACGGCCGGGCGGCCATCGAGCTGGCCGAGAAGCTACGGCCGGACGTAGTGCTGATGGACGTGCGCATGCCGGTACTGGACGGCGTCGAGGCAACCCGGGTCATCACCGAGGCAGGCACCTCAAAAGTCCTGGTCATGACCACTTTCGACCTTGACGAGTACGCCCTGTCGGCCCTGCGCTGCGGCGCGAGCGGCTTCCTGCTCAAGGACACCCCGCCGTCCCATCTCGTCTCCGCGCTGCGCTCAGTAGCCAGCGGCGACGCGGTGGTCTCCCCGAGCGTCACCCGGCGGCTGCTCGACCGCTTCCTCGGACCCGGCGGCGGCGAGCCGCGCGACCCGGCAGTGCTCAACGCCCTGACCGAGCGCGAGCGCGAAGTCCTGGTACTGATCGCGAACGGCCTCTCCAACACCGAGATCGCCCGAAAACTGTTCCTCTCCGAGGCGACAGTGAAGACCCATGTCGGCCGCGTGCTGGCGAAGTTGGAACTGCGCGACCGAGTCCAGGCCGTAGTGCTCGCGTACGAGACCGGCCTGGTCCGCCCCGGCGACGCCTAGCGGTACGGCGTGGGGTCGACGTTCGCCGGGTTGAGGCCGCGCTGGTGGACGTCGGCGAACCAGCGCCCCCAGTCGGGCTTGCTGCCGTCGATGTCGGTGAAGCCGTATTCCCGCATCAGCGTCCAACTCGCCAAAGTCTTGCCCGCGTGCCGCTGGACGTTCGGGTCCGCCGCCAGCGCGGCGACGCCGCGCCCCAGGTAGCGCGGGGTCTCCGACATCCGGTAGTCCGCGTCGGTGGTCTGCTGCCAGGTCTCCTCAGTGACGCCGAAGTTCTCCATCATCATCTCCGACCGCAGGAAACCGGGCGTCACCGCGAGCCCGGTATACCCGTGCGCGGTCAGATCGGCGCCAAGCGCGCGGCTGATGGCGCGAACACCGGACTTCACCAGGTGGTACGGAATGCCGACCGAGCCTGGATAGTCGTCCATGTCGCCGTCAGTCACCTCGATGACCAGCCCGCCAGGCTTGGCGACCACGAGTGGCAGCAACCGGTGCAGAGCGATCAGGTGCGTCTCAAGGCCGTTGCGGACCACACCGAGCGCCTTGTCCAGATCGGACTCCCAGAACGGCGTGCCGAACTGCACAAACGGGTCGCCGCCCCAGATGTCATCGACGAGGACGTCGATCGCCCCATGCTCTGCGGTGATCCGATCCCGCAGCGCGTCCACATCGGACACCACGGTGTAGTCGCAGCGCACCGGGATACCCCGGCCACCCGCCGCGTCGACCAGTTCGGCGGTCTCCTCGATCGTCTCCGTGCGGCCCATCGGCGAAGCCGTCTCGCGGGTCGTGCGCCCGGTGACGTACACCGTCGCCCCCGCCGCACCGAGTTCCACCGCGATCCCACGACCGCACCCGCGCGTCGCGCCGGTCACCACGGCGACCTTGTCCTTCAACTCCACGTTCATCCCCTCCAACCGTCCAGTACCGCGTCCACGTCCTCCGTCAGCCGGTCGGCCAGCGCGCCGACCGGCCGGATCGACCAGTCCATCGAGACCCCGTTCACCACCGCCAGCAGCACCCGCGCGACCCTGGCCGGGTCCGGCGCGCGCGGGAGGTCGGGGGCGGCGGCCGACGCGGCCCGGCGCAGTTCGCCCTCCATGGCCGCGTAGTGCTCGCCGAGCAGGCCGCGCAGCACCGGGTCGACCAGGTCCATGCCGAGTTGGCCGAGGTGGTTGGCGGCCGTATCGGCGTCGCCGAGGCCGAGGTGGGTGTGCACCGCCGCCGCGCGCAGACCGTCCACAGGCGATTCGTGGCCATCGGCGGCGGCGCGCATGTCGACGGCGACGCGTTCGGTCCAATGTGTCGTCAGCGCGGCCAGCAGGCCCGCCTTCGAGCCGAACCGCTGCGCCACCGTGCCCACCGAGACCCGCGCCTCGGCGGCCACCTGAGCCAGGGTGAAACCGGGCCCGGTGCGCCCGATGACATCGCCCGCCGCTTCGAGTATGCGCTGGTCAGTGATGGTTTTAGGGCGGGCCACCCAATTAGTGAACCATAGTTCATTAATCCTGTCACCCCGAGTGGCGCCGCGATCCGGATCAGGGTGGGCTCAGGGGCGTCACCGATGAGATCAGCCTCCGGGTTGATGGAGGCTAGTCCCGCAAGGTGACCCCGGGTCGCGACCACAGGACGACGCGGGCGCCTATGGCGGCGGCGCACGATTGCTAGCAGTGGGGGAGCCGTCGCCACCCGAGCGCGGCACCGGATACGAGGAGAGACCATGATCGAGGCAGTCGGCCTCACCAAGCGGTACGGGAAAACCCTCGCCGTGGACAACCTGTCGTTCACCGTGCCGACGGGCCGGGTCACCGGCTTCCTCGGTCCGAACGGCGCTGGCAAGTCCACGACGATGCGGATGATCCTTGGACTGGACGCGCCGACCGGGGGATCGGCGCTCATCGATGGCAAGCACTACCGCGACCTGCACAACCCGCTGCGCACCGTCGGCGCACTGCTCGACGCC
>DATLIA010000311.1:0-7490 GCA_035540215.1 Actinokineospora sp.
GTAGACCTTGTTCTCCGGCGAGGTCAGCTTGAGGATCAGCATGTGCTCGGCCAGCCAGCCCTCGTCGCGGCCCATCACCGAGGCGATGCGCAGCGAGTAGCACTTCTTGCCGAGCAGGGCGTTGCCGCCGTAGCCGGAGCCATAGCTCCAGATGAGACGTTCCTCGGGGAACTGGGTGATGTACTTGGTCTGATCGCACGGCCAGGAAACGTCCTGCTGACCGGGCTTCAGCGGGGCGCCGACGGAGTGCAGGCAGCGCACGAACGACGTGTCGTCGCCGAAGCGGGCCAGGGCCTTGGTGCCCATGCGGGTCATGATGTGCATGGAGACGACCACGTACTCGGAGTCGGTGATCTCCACGCCGAGCATCGGGTTCTCCGCGTCGAGCGGGCCCATGCAGAACGGGATCACGTACATGGTCCGGCCCGCCATGCTGCCCCGGTAGTGCTCGGTCATGACGACCTTCATGTCGACCGGGTCCATCCAGTTGTTGGTGGGACCGGCGTCGGCGGGGTCGGTCGAGCAGATGAACGTGCGTTCCTCGACGCGGGCGACGTCGCTGGGGTCCGACGCGCACGAGAACGAGTTCGGCTTCTTCGTCAGGCGCGTGAACGTGCCCGCGGCGACCAGCTTGTCGGTCAGCCGTGCCCATTCCTCGGCGGAGCCGTCGCACCACACCACCTGGTCCGGGGCGGTGAGGTCGGCGACCTCACGCACCCAGTCCAGCAGCGCCTTGTGGGTGGTGGGCGTGCGATCCAGGCCGGGGATGACGGCTGCGGTCACGGTGTGGGTCTCCCTTGTCAGCGATGTGAGTGCCCGAGGTCGGCCGATGCCAGCAGGTCGGTGTCGACCCAGACCGCGGTGTCGATGTCGTGTCGGCGGGCCACATCGAGCAGATCCCGGATCCGGGCTGCGTGCAGGTGGGCCTCGTAGTCGAGGCGGGCCCGCTGCGCGAGGTCGAGCCGCCGCAGTGCCTCGGCGATCTGGCCACGCAGCGCTGTCTCGAACTCGCCCATCGTCCCCCGCTCCGTTGGTCGTGCGGACAGGTGCGGTCCGCGTAACCCCACCATCATCTGCACAATTAAAGACTTATGCAAGTGTCGAACTGTGCGACCTTTCGCACACCGTCAGAGGTCGTTGCCTGGGTAGGAGAGGTTGAAGCTCTTATTGGCCAGGGGGAAGTCCGGCACGATCGTGTCGGCCAGGGCGACGGGCAGGGCGGGCCAGGTGGGGAAACTGGGGTCGACGATCTTGACCCGGGCCAGGGTGCCGTCCTGGCCGAGTTCGACGCGGTGGACGATGGTGCCGCGCCAGCCCTCAGCGATGCCGACCCCGGACTTCCGCGGTGGGCCTGGTGACGCCCCGGTGGAGCGGATGTCGCCGAGTGCGGCCGCGAGTTCGGTGATCAGGGCGATGGAGTGCGCGAACTCGTCGGCGCGGACGAGGAATCGGGACAGGACGTCGCCGTCGGTGTGGCGGAGTTCGGGTGCGCGGTACCGGCCGGGCAGGAACGGGTGGTCGCGGCGGGCGTCGACGGTCAGGCCGCTGGCGCGGGCGACATAGCCGAGAGCGCCGATGTGGCGGGCCTGGGTGGCGGTGAGGATCGCGGTGCCGGTGAAGCGGTCGGCCACGACGGTGTTGGACCGGGCGATGTCGACGATCTCGGCGACGTCGCCCGCGATGGCGGCCAGCTCGGCGGGGTCGGGCAGGGCACGGACGGTGGCGCCGCCGAGGTGGACGCCGCCGCGCAGCAGGCGGTGGCCGGTGACGGTGTCGTTGAGGCGCAGGAGGCGTTCGCGCACGCGCAGGGCGTGGGTGTTGAGGATGCCGTGGCCGACGTCGTTGCACAGCGCGCCGATGTCGGCGATGTGGTTGTGCAGGCGTTCCAGTTCGAGCAGGACCGCGCGCAGCCGCTGGGCGTCGGCGGGCACGACGGTGCCCAGCGCGTCCTCGACGGCCAGGCAGTAGGCCAGGGCGTGCCCGACCGTGGTGTCGCCCGCGACGCGTTCGGCGAGTTCGATCCCGGACTGCGGGGTGCGTCCGTGGAACAGCTTCTCGATTCCTCTGTGGACGAACCAGAGGCGGACTTTGAGGGCGAGGATGGTCTCCCCGACCACGGAGAACCGGAAGTGGCCTGGTCCGATCACACCTGCGTGGACGGGGCCGACGGGGATCTCGTAGACGCCGGGGCCCTCGACCGTGCGGAACGGGTAGGGGCCGTCGACGTCGCCGAACAGGGGTGGCGGGCCGACGTCGGCGCGCATCGGGTACCAGCCTTGTGGCCAGTGGAAGTGGCGGACCAGTCTGCGGGGGAGAGGGTGGCCGGTGGGGATGATGCCGTAGAGGTCGCGCATCTCGCGTTCGAAGCGGCCCGCGGGGAACGACAGCGCGGCCAGGCTGGGTATCTCGGGTGCGGTCTTGTCGAGGGGGACGTGGAGTTCGACGCGCCGGTCGGGGTCGCCCGCGGTGAACAGGTAGACCGCGCGGAGCTGGTGGCCGTCGTCGTGTCCGGCGATCAGCGCGACCCGGTATCCGTTGTCCAGCAAGGTGTTCGCGTGGCCAGGTAGCGCGTCGGGGGCGATGGTGAGAGTGGTGCGGTGCGCGCCCGCCGGGGCGCCGGAGGTCATCGTGGCTCCGTGAGGGTGGTGACGGCGGCCTGGAGGAGGTCGCCGAGCGGGCCGATGGACAGGCCGATCGCGGCGCAGGCGACGAGCCCGCCGATCATCGCGGCGGTGACGGCGGCCGGTTGACGCGTCACGCGCGAGCCGGTGGGTTCGCCGAGCAGCATGCGGCTGGTGTGGACGGTCAGCGCGGCGGCGATCACGAGCATCAGGGTGAGCACGATGGTGGTCGCGACGCCCATGCCCGCGGTGAAGCCCGCGCGCAGGATGCCCAGTTCGCTGGCGAAGAGGCTGAACGGCGGGAACCCGACCAGGGCCAGAACACTGGCTCCGACCGCGCCGGAGAGGACGGGGTGGCTCGCGGCCAGGCCGCGTACGCCGTCGATCCGGCTGGTGCCGGTGGCCAGTCGAAGGCGTCCGGCGCCGACGAACAGTACCGACTTGGCGATGCCGTGGCCGAGCAGGTGCAGCAGGACGGCGGCGACGGCCGCCGGGCTGCCGACGGCGGCGCCGAACGCGGCGATGGCGAGGTGTTCGATGCTGGAGTAGGCGAACATGCGGGTGTAGTCGGTGACGCCGAGCAGCAGGGACGCGGCGACCAGCAGCGACACGATCGCCATCCCGGCCAGCAGTGCGCGGGCGAACCCGGTGCCGAGGGCGGCGTCGGAGATCACCTTCACCCGCAGGATCGCGGCGAAGGCGACCGCGCCGAGCACGCCGGACATCAGCGCGGTGACCGGGGCGGGTGCCTGGCTGTACGCGTCGGGCAGCCAGGCGTGCAGCGGGGCGAGCCCGGCCTTGGTGCCGAATCCGAGCACGAGCAGCGCAACGCCGATGCGGGTGACGTCCGGGTCGAGGGTGTGGGCGGCGGCGGTGAGCGCGGCGATGTCGAGTCCGTGGGCACCGGGTGCGTGGGCGGCGGCGAAGGCGAGCACGATGGCGCCGAGCAGGGCCAGGGCGATGCCGGTGGAGCAGATCACCACGTACTTCCACGCGGCCTCGGTGCCGTGGCGGGTGCGGCGGTGCCCGACGAGGAACGCGGTGACGATCGTGGTGGCCTCGATGGCCACCCACAGCACCCCGAGGTCCGCGGCGAGCACGGCCAGGGTGGTGGCGGCGAGGAACAGGTCCACCAGCACGTGATGGCGGCGGGCGGTCACGGTGGTGGCGTGGCCGTCGGCGATCTCGGCGCGCAGGTGGGCGGGGGTCGCGGCGGCGGCGATGAGCGCGACCACGCCGATGATCACGAGGAGGAACGCGGCGAGCGGGTCGACCCGCAGCACCCCGCCGAGCGCGGACCGGGTCGGGGAGTCGATGCCGGTCGCGGCGAGTGCGACGGCGGCGGTGAGCAGCGTCGCGGAGCAGGCGACGGCGAGCCACCCGGCGCGGCGTGGGCCGAGCACGGTGTGGGCCGCCGCGGCGGCCAGCGGCGCGGCGGTGGGGATGAGCAGCAGCAGGTCGCTCACTCGCGCAGCTCCCGCAGGTCGTCGATGTCGGTGTCGCCGAAGCTCTCCCGCATCCGGGTGGTGAGGACTTGCAGGACGAGTACCGCGAGCAGCACGTCGAGGGACACCCCGACCTCGACGATCAGGCCGATGTCGGTGGCGGTGAGGAATCCGACGGCGGTGATCCCGTTGTCCATCAGCAGGAACCCGACGACCTGCGACAGCGCGCGCCTGCGGGTGACGAGGACGAAGAACCCGATCAGCACGACCGCCAGGGCCACGGGGATGGCCTGGGTGGCAGGGGAGGGCGCGAGTCGGGTCAGTGGGCGGGCGGCGGCGTAGGCGAGCAGGGTGAGCGCGGCGGCGGCCAGCAGCGACGCGGACACGTTCACCAGCGGGCGGCTCTCCCGCCGCTGGTCACCCGACGCCGCCAGCGCGCGGCGCAGCAGGATCGGCAGCAGCCCGGCCCGCAGTACCAGCACCCCGGCGGCCACCACCCACAGTTCCACGGACCCCTCATGGGCGGCGAGGACCCCGCCCAGCGCGGCCAGTGCCGCGCCTTGGCCTGCGAACACGCGGATGGCGACCGCGAGTTCGCGTCGCCACAGCACCAGCACCGCGCACAGCAGCAGCGCGCCACAGGCCAGGTTCAACAACTGGGTGAACGCGGTGTCGGCCATCGCGGTCACGCCAGCAGGTACGACGAGGCGACGGCGAGCAGGGCCAGGACGAACGACCCGGCCAGCAGCTCAGGGACCCGGAACAGCCGCAGCTTGGCCAGGAAGACCTCGACCGCGGCCAGCGCGACGCCGATCAGCGCGACCTTGGCGACGATCGCGGCGACGCCGAGCACCATGGCCAGTGGGGTGAGGGTGGTGGCGATGCCCCAGGGGACGAACAGGTTGGCCAGCAGTGCCAGCAGCACCGACAGGCGCATCGCCGAGGCCAGCTCCACCAGGGCCAGGTCCGGTCCCGCGTACTCCAGGACCATCGCCTCGTGCACCATGGTCAGCTCCAGGTGCGTGGCCGGGTTGTCCACCGGCAGCCTGCCGGTCTCGGCGACCACCACGATCACCAGCGCGACCGCGGCGAGCAGGCTCGCCGGGGTGATCACCCGCACCGGGTCGTGCAGCGCCGCGGCCACGATCGACCCCAGATCGGTCGACCCGACCCCCACCGACAACGCGAAGACCGCCACCAGCAGCGTGGGCTCCACCAGCGCCAGGATGGTCAGCTCCCGGCTGGCGCCCATCCCGCCGAACGCGGTGCCGGTGTCCAGCCCGGCCAACGCCAGCGCGACCGCGCCCGCCGTCAGCAGCGCCACCACGGTGAACAGGTCGTCGAGCGGCTCGACACCGGACTCGACAGCCACCAGCGGCGCTGCCGCGGCGACCACGGCGACCGTGGCGAACAGCACCAGCGGGGCGAACCGAAACACCTCGCTCGTGCCGCGTGGCGCGATCCGCTCCTTGCCCAGCAGCTTGCGCAGATCCCGCCACGGCTGTCCGACCCCGGCGCCGACCCTGCCCTCTAACCGCGCCCGCACCTGCCTGGTCATCCCGACCAACAGCGGAGAACCGGCCACCACCAGCAGCGGCTGCACCACCGCGCCGACGACGCCCAGCGCGGTCACCGGATCACCGCCAACACCACGAGCAGCCCGCACAAGGTGTAGAAGCCGTAGCCGAGGTAGCGGTGCACGCTGCCGCTCGCCAGTCCGCGGGCAGCCTTTCCCCACGCGCGCGCGGCGGCGATCACTGGGTCGTAGAGCCTGCGTTCGATCCGGTCCGGCACCCGGCGCCGATACTCCACCGCGTCGACCAGGTAGCGGGACTCGTCGTGGTGGGTGACGTCGATGTCCAGTTCCGGGCGCAGCACGTCGTCGAACACGCGTTGCAGCGGTTCGGCGAACGACGTCGCGGTGTATTCCATCCGCGCCGACATCGGACCGCCGCCGCCGTCCCACAGCCGCGCCGCCCGCCGCCCGCGCCGTGACGCCACCCTGACCGCCACCGAGGCGACCGCCGCCGCCAGCACGACCGCGACCGCCAGCCACATCGGCGCCAACGCCCCCGTGATCCCCGACAGGCGAAGCAGCGTCCCATCGGCGACCACCGCCCCAGTGCCCGCCGCCGCGGCCAGACCGGGCAGCACCAGCGTCGGGGCCAGTGCCAGGACCACGCACGCCGCCCCGGCCACCGCCATCCCCGCCAGCACCGCGGGCGGGGACTCGTGGGCGGCGTCGGCCGCTGCGGAGCGCGGCTTGGCGAGAAACCCGATCCCGAACGCCTTGACGAACGTCGCCACCGCCAACCCCGCGGTCAAGGCGATCGCGGCCACCGCGACCGGCAGTGCCACCGCCGCCGCCGTCGAGGTCGCGGGCAACCCGTGGACCAACGCCTGCAGCAGCAACCACTCCGACACGAACGCCGTCCCCGGCGGAAGCGCCGACGCCGCGAGCGCGCCCAACCCGAACGCCACTGTGGTCACCGGCATCGACCGCCGCAGCCCGCCCAACTCGTCCAACTCGCGGGTGCCCGTCGCGTGCAGCACCGAACCCGCCGCCAGGAACAGCAGCGTCTTGAACGCGGCGTGCGCCACCACGTGCAGCAGCGCCGCCGTCAACGCCAACCTCGCCAACACGTCCTGCCCGGACGCGGCGAACATCCCGGCCGCGCCGACACCCACGAGCACCAGGCCCATGTTCTCCACAGTGGACAGACCGAGCAGCCGTTTCAGGTCGGTGCTCATCGCCGCCTGCAGAATCCCGTACACCGCCGACACCGCCCCCAGCGCCAGCACCAGCAGCCACCACCACGCCTCGCCGCCACTCAACAGGTCGACACCGACCCGCACCACGCCGTACACCCCGAGGCTCACCATGGCCGCCGACATCAGCGCCGAGACGTGACTAGGCGCCTCTGGGTGTGCCCGCGGCAGCCAAGCGTGCAGCGGCACCATGCCCGCCTTCGACCCGAACCCGGCCAATGCCAACAGGAACACCACCGCCGCGGTCGACGACTTCAGCTCCGTGGCCCGGATCGCGGCGAAATCGTCACCCGCGCTCGCCGCCAGCACTAGAAGTCCACAGAGGACGCAGGCGAAGCCGAGCTGGGTCATCACCATGTACCAGCGGCCCGCGCTCGCCACCGCCGGGGACTCCTTGTGCCGGGCGAACACCAGCGGCAGCGACGTCACCGCCATCAGCTCCCAGCACACCAGCAGCGTCACCACGCTCGACGCCACGGGCACCAACAGCATCGCCGTCACGAACAGCGGCAGCGCCGCGGCCACCACCCGACCCCGGTACTCGGCCATCCCGGACACCCCGGCGGCCACCGAGACCCCGCCGATCACCGCCACGAACACCCCCGCGAGCGGGTCGAGGGTGAACGACACCCCCGACAGCGCCAGCACCCCGGGC
>DATLIA010000312.1:0-15001 GCA_035540215.1 Actinokineospora sp.
ACCCCGGCGCCCGCCACCACGCCAGGCGGGCAGATCGGTGGCTTCACCTCCAACTTCAGCGGCACCGGCCACAACGGGAACATCACCACCCCGTCCGGCTACGCGCCGCCGCCCACCACCGGGCACGAAGCCCGTGTGCCCGGTGGTGGGCGGCGGCGCGTAGCCGGACGGGGTGGTGATGTTCCCGTTGTGGCCGGTGCCGCTGAAGTTGGAGGTGAAGCCACCGATCTGCCCGCCTGGCGTGGTGGCGGGCGCCGGGGTGGACACCACGACGTCCGGCGGCGGCACGAAGGTGCCCAGCGTGTTGCGGTTGAACTCGCTGCTGGACTGGTAGGACTCCATCGTGTCGACGGCCTTCTGCGAGGCCGCGTCCTGCTTGGCCTCCTGCTGCTCGTGGTCGATCGCCTGACCGGCGACGACCGCGGCGGGCCCGGGGTTGCCGGTGAGCAGGGCGGCGCCTGCGGCGGCCATCTCCCAGCCGGAGGGCTGCGGCGTGGTGATCGTGACCGGCTCGGGCATCTCGGCCCTGGCCCGCGAGACGATGTCGGCCTGGAACTCGGTGGACGCGCGCATGCCGGACGCGCCGGACTCGGCGTCGGTGGCCCACTGCTGCAGCGGCGTGAGGCCCGCGTTGGCGCTCTCGCCAGCCGCGCCCTCCCACGAGGTGCCGAGCTCGGTGAGCTTGGCGCTGAGGTCCCCGTCGATCTCGGAGAGTTCGCTCTGCAGCTTCTCCCAATAGGAGGTCTGCGGTGTCGAGGCGGCCGCACCGGGGCCGCTATTGATCATTTCGTGCAGTGTCGGGTGGTCGTACCCCCGCCAGCGGTGCATACCCATTCGGATCACCCTTGGTCGTAATGCGGAAAGTCTGGTGGCCTAGATGCCCTGGTCGTGCGTTCCCCAGCGGGCGGTGTTCTCGCCCTCGACCTGGACATAGGCGTCATAGGCCTTCTGCAGCGCGTCGATGGCGTTCGCGAGCTGCTTCTCATAGCCGCGCAGGCAGGCGATCGCGGAGTCCTCGCCGCCGCCGTTGGTGCGTTCGGTGAACTGGTCGGCTGTCTCGCCGCTGACCGGGTCTCCCGCCCAGCGGGGGACCTGCAGGCCATCAAGGGCCGTGACCTTCTCCAGGACGCGCAGGTGTGCGTCTCGGAACGCGGCCAACGCGCCCGGGATTGCCGCGGGCTCGACCCGCAGCGTCTGGGTTCCGGCGTAGCTGGGCCCCACAGGTGCGGTGGTACCCCCGCCGCCATCGGCTAGAAACACCGTAGCTACTCCCTCGTCCTGTGCTTTTGCGACGACTGTATCTGTGATGACCGACGTCGCGGAACGGTTCCCGCGATATCGGGTGATTTAGTCACCAATTCTCGGACGTCACCGTCCCCCTACCGTGACGCTATCCGGTGAGGACGACCTTCATGCCCGTTTCGGCGATCTTCCGCACCTTCACGCACAGGTCGTCCTGCGAGGTTTGTGGCTGCCGGTCGGGAGATCCGACGGTGACCTGGAAGAACATCATCTGGCCGTCCTTGACGTCCACCACGGCGAAGCACGATGACGGCTTCTTGGGGCGCACCATGGCGGCCGGAAATCCCTCGATCGTGAGCGGCGTGACCATGGGGCCGAGACCGTCGGTCCAGGTGGCGACATCGGAGGTGACCACGGCCTCGACGCCGACGATCAGGTTGGCCTTGAATCCGACCACCGTGCAGACCTTTGAACCGGGGAAGATGTCCGAGCTGTCTCTGGCGTGGCCGTCGATCTCCGGGTTGATCCCGAACTCCGGTGCCTTGACCACCGCGGCGACCTGGCACGGCTGGACGGCGGCGATGTCTTTCTCGACAGTCCGCGTCTTGGTCGGCTTGGTGGTGGGCTTCGTGGTCGGTTTGGTCGACCCCGTGGTCGGCTCGGCTGTCGTGGTGGTCGGCTGCGGCACGGCGGTCGGCGTGGCGACGGTGGTCGTGCAGGCCGTGAGCGCCAGCGCCGACAAGGCGAGCGCCAGCCGCGGTGCGAGGGTCCCCATGCTCCGGACGGTACCGAAACGTGACCAACCGTGACCCGGGAACCTACGATGAGCCGCATGGAGGAGCCGGAGATCACCCTCGACATGCGCGCGGGCGCGCGGTCGAACCCGAACAGCTGGCTTTACGTGATCGATCCCGCCTTCGGGCCGGACGAGGATGTCCCGCCGTGGGGGGTCGTCGGCGCCTACCCGGTCGACGAGCGCGGCGAGATCGGCGACAACTTCCGCCGCAACGAGGACTACCGCCCATCCCCGGCGGCGCTGCGCATGCCGGTGCCATCCAACCCGCTGGAGAAGACCCTCCAGCTCATCCACACTCGCCACCGCGAGCAGCGCGACCTGCTGCCCGCGCTGCTCGACTCGACGCTCTTGCTTTACGCGGGCTCCGCCGACGACCGCGGTGTCACGGCGTTCCCGAACCACGACGGGACTGTCATGGTGCCCGCGTGCACGTCCGCGGCCCATGTGCCGCCGCAGTGGCCGGGCTGGCGGGAGGTCAGCGGACGAGACCTGGCCGCGCTGCTCTACGGGCATCCGCTGGTGGTGAACCCGATCGGCCCGATCACGGCGCTCGTCCCCGCCGCCCATCTGACCGCGGCGGCGGGCCGGAGCTGACCCGACCAACGGACACTTAGCTCACGTCGAAGTGCGCGCGGAATCGCGACAAGAACCCGCGCAGCTGAGAAGCGACCAGTTCCGGCTCGGTGGCGAGCATGGCATCGAGCCGGGACAGCGTCGGCTCCGCCACGTTCGGCCCATAGGCCACCGCGTTAGCGACCGCGAACTGGGCATACGAGACCCAGATGTTCGAGAGTCGATCTTCCATCCCGGCGATCAGTCCAGACACCGAGGCGAACCTGCTGTGAAATAGCGCGCCGAACTCTTCCACGTCGCGTAAGACATCCACGACAGTCTGCGGGATCTCCTCGACAGAGCTGATCGACGGATAAACCCATTCGGAACGCCCGTGTTCGCGCGCGAGGTCGGCGATGTTGGTACCGACCTGCGAGCCACCATTCCGAAGCTCGAGCAGGCGCGCGACGAGGTCGGATACCTCGACGTGCCGTACGGAGAGGCCGGGGTTGAGGAACAGGCCACCCCACTTTCGCCAAGTGATATCCAGGTCGAACTGTGCGCGGACCCCTGGAGCGAGCGGTCGCTCGAAGGCGATGACGTCGTTGTCCTCCTTGAAGTAGACCTGCCATTCATGTGCTCGACCGGCCTCGGTAAGCGCGGCCACAAAGCGGTCAGGTATATCGCGCAACCAACTGCCTCCAGATCCCTAGTCTGGCTCAGGTGAGCCAGCGTTCGATCTCCTCCGGCGGACCGGGTTTGGCGAACAGCCAGCCCTGAGCGCTGTCGCAGCCGATGTCGCGCAGTCGCTGCGCCTGCTCGGGGTCCTCGACGCCTTCGGCGACCACGTGGTGGCCGAGGGCGTGGGCGAGGTCGACCAGGGTGGCGACGATCCGCGCGTCGGCGGGGTCGGCGTCCGGGGTGTCGCGCAGGCCTTCCATGAACGACCCGGCCAGTTTGATCGCGTGGATCGGGAGGTGGCGCAGGTAGGCCAGGTTCGAGTAGCCGGTGCCGAAGTCGTCGATGGCGATGCGCACGCCGAGGTCGGCCAGTTCCCGCAGTGCCTTCAGGGAAGCGCCCGCGCTGCCCATGATCGCCGACTCGGTGAGTTCCAATTGGACAGATGACGGCGGGAGCCGGGCGGCGCGCAGGATGGTGGTGACGTCGGCTACGAGGGCGGGCTCTTCGGTCTGTCTCGCTGCGAGGTTGACGCTCATCCACGGCGCCCGCTCGCCGTAGGTGTCGCGCCAGCGGCGGGCCTGCCTGGTGGCCTCGCGCAGGACCCAGCGGCCCAGCGGGACGATCAGTCCGGTCTCCTCCGCCAGGCTGATGAACTGGTCCGGGCCGAGCCTGCCGAACTCGGGGTGCGCCCAGCGGACCAAGGCCTCGACGCCGACGAGTGCGCCGTCGGACAGCCGGACGATCGGCTGATAGTCCACATAGAACTCGTCGCTCTCCACCGCGGCGGGCATCCTGGCGGCCAGGGTGAAGCGGGCGACCTCGCGGGCGTTGCGCTCGGAATCGTAGGCGGCCCAACGGTTCTTGCCGTCCGCCTTGGCCCAGTACAGCGTGACGTCGGCGTCGCGCATCGTCTCGGCCGGGGTGGCGGTGGTGACAATGCGGTCGACCAGGCCGATGCTGGCCGACACGGTGAGCCGGTGCCCGCCGATGCGGACCGGTTCGGCGAGCGCGGCCAGGATGCGCTCGGCCAGGCCGATCATCTGCTCGACGCCCGTGCAGTGCTCGACCAGGACGACGAACTCGTCGCCGCCCATCCTGGCCACCAGCCGGTCCGGCCCGGTGACCATGGCGTCCAGCCGTGCGGCGACCGCGATCAGCAGTTCGTCGCCGATGTCGTGGCCGAGGCTGTCGTTGATGACCTTGAAGCCGTCGAGGTCGAGGTAGCAGAGGCCGACGCGGTGGTCGCCGCCCCTGCCGAACGCGGCGTTGAGGCGCTCGGTGAACAGCGCGCGGTTGCCCAGGCCGGTGAGTGGGTCGTGGTTGGCCTGGTGGCGCAGCCGCTGTTCGAGCGTGTGCCGGTCGGTGATGTCCTCAAGCATGCCGACGACGAAGTTCGGCGCGCCGGTCTCGTCCCGGACCAGGGTGACCGACAGATCGGTCCACAGTGGACTTCCGTCGTGCTTGCGCAGCATCCGCTCCATCCGGTAGCTGTCGCGATGGCCCGCCAGCAGCTGCCGCAGGGGCTCGCGCATCGCCGCGGGTTCGTCGGGGAAGCGCAGGTCGTTGATGTGCAGGCCCCGCATGTCGGCGACGTCGTAGCCGAACATGCGCGCGCAGGCCGCGTTGACCTCGGTCAGCGTGCCGTACTTGTCGGTGATCGCGATGCCGACCGCGCTCTGGGTGAACATCGCGCGAAACCGGGCCTCGCTGGTCCGCAGCGCCATTTCCGCGCCCCGGCGGGCGTCGAAGGCGGCCCGGCGGATCTCCTCCTGGTCGTGGAAGATCTTCTGCCGCATGGCGGTGACGAACCCCGAGGCGAAAGCGGCCTGCACGGCGGGCACCCGGCCCGCGTGCCCCGACCCGCCGAGCCGGACGAGGCCGTCGCCGATGAGCTGGATCGACGCGGACAGGGTCTGCGGGTAGGTCAAGCCGAGTTCGACGAGCGTGGCGCCGATGCGGGCGACGGGCGCCGGGTCGAAGTGCTCGGCGCCGAGCGCGGCGAGCAGGATCTCGGTGTACTTCGCGACGTTGTCCTGCAGGGTGCGGCGGTCCATTGCGACGTAACCCGTGGCGGCGAGGGCCGTCGTCCACTGCTCCGCGAACGCCTCCCGCTCGCCCGGTGCGCAGTCCACCCCGTCACCCCTCCGTCGCTCCACGCACAGTTTCTCCTGTTGAACGGCGGGCAGCCACCCCGGGATCTCCCAGGTGAACTATTCACCTGTATTCACTTGATCAGGATAGTTGTTCGCGCACGCGACCCAGGCACTAGGTTGGCCCGCGATGAACTCCACTGTCTTCGTGATCGCGGGCCTGACCGGCTTGGTGTCGGGCCTGGCCGTCTTCGTCTGGTCCCGGCTGGCCATGCGGCGCGGCAAGCCGGGGTGGTGGCTGGCGGGCACCGTGCTGGTGTCGGCGGGCCTGCTCGCCCTGGTCACCGGCTGGCTGATGAGCGAGCCCAACCCCAACCGCGGCGAGGCGCTCAAGACCGGCGGCCTTGCGGCGGGCTCGGTTGTCGCCCTCTACGCGCTGTGGCTCAACGACCGGCGGCGCCGCGTCGAGGAAGATCGGCACGTCATCGAACGCAGCAAGCAGGAACTGGAGCTGGCCAGGACCGATCATGACCGCGAGCGGGTCGCCGACGAGCGCTTCGCCCGGTCGGTCGAGCTGCTGGGCAACGACGCCGACCAGGTCCGCGTCGGCGCCATGCACGCGCTGAGCAACCTGGCCAGGAACCGGCCGTACTACACCCAGACCGTCCTCGACGTGGTCTGCTCGTACCTGCGGATGCCGTTCGAGCGGCCCACGGACGAGACCAAGATCGACATGCGGGAGCTGCAGGTCCGCCGGACCGCGCAGCGGGTGATCCAGGACCTGCTGCCGCGCAAGGGCACGGCCGACCCGGTCCGCTACGACCTCGACCTGACCGGCGCCGACCTTGAGTACTTCGACATCTCCGAACGCGTCGTCGGCACCCTGGTCCTGCGGTTCGCCAAGCTGTACAACTCGAACTCGCTCTGGGGCTCGGACATCCTCGGCAGCGCCTGGTTCACCGGCGCCAACAGCTACGGCATCCTGCACGCCCACCACGTCGTGTTCCACCGGAAGGCCTGGTTCTCCGGTTTCACCGCGCACGGGCCGGTCGACCTCACCGAGTCCCAGTTCCTCGGCCCGACGAAGTTCGACCGCGCCCGCTTCGAGACGGTGCCGCCGGACATCGCCGAACTGCTGCCCAAGTAGGGAACCGATTCCCCGGCGGCACCGTCTACCCATCTCGTATGGTGCGGTGACGACCCGACCCCTGGGGGTAGCGGCATGGCGTTCTACGGGGACCCCGACGAGCTCGACCGGCTCGCGGGCCAGATCGAACAGCGCGCCGACGACGTGCGCAAACACGGCGCGGACATGGACGCGCAGGCCGCGGCGATGCGGTGGAAGTCCATCGCGGCCGACCGCTGCCGCGAGACCATCGCCGACGACCGCAAGACCCTCGACGGCACCGCGGGCAAGCTCGACGAGGCCGCGGCCGCGCTGCGCCGCCACGCCCAGGAGCTGCGGGAGCTGATCGCGGCGATCAAGCGGATCGCCGAGGCCGTGGTCGGCTGGTTCAACGACGCGATCGACCGGTTCAACCGGGCGCTGGAGAGCTTCAAGAACATGGTCAGCGACATGGTCGACACCGTCACAGGGGTGTTCGGCGGCGGCGGCGACGCTCCGCAGGCGCCCCGGCCGCCGTGGGAGGGCTGGCGCTACCAGCCGGACAACCTCCCGCCCGCAGGCGACAAGCAGTGGCTTGAGGTCGGCAAGTTCATGCAGGCACAGGGAGTCGCGTAATGCCCGCCACCGCAGTTCCCGCCGCGCACCGGCTCACGCTGACCGCGGCCGACTACACCTACCTGGTCGGACGGCTCGGGATCAGCCCGCCGCCGGGCTGGGAGCCCGCGCCAGATCTTGAGCCCGACCTCGACGCACTGGTGCGCAAGGGCGTGCTCAACGGTTCCGGCGACCTGCTCAAGGTCCACCCGTCGATCGAGACGAACCTGCGGGTGCTCGCCGGTCCGCAGATCATGTTCGACACCACCGCCACCGCGGGCGCGCGCGGCTCCCGCAGCCTGCACGCCCTGGCCGGGGCGCTCGGAGCGTCACTGTTCCTGCTGCCCGACGCGGGCATCGAGCTGTCGATGTTCGCCGCGGTCGACCTTGGCCGCGAACTGGTCCGGGCGGTGCCCGCCGAGACCGAGGGCGGCATCGGCTCGATGCTCGACGACCCCGACGACACCGAGCCGCTGCGCGGGTCGGTCCCGCTGGCCGCACTGCACGAACTCGGCGTGGCGAACCTGCTGCGCGAGGCCGACCCGGAGGCGCCCGCGTACGTGCTGGCTGAGCTGAAGCTGCCCGCCGACCAGGAGGCGTTCGCCCGCGAGGTCGTGCGGCGCACCGACGGGATGCTGCGCACGCTGGTCACCGCGCTGGTCGGCGACGGCGTGCGGACCGCGCAGGTGACGTGGCTGCACAGCGACGCGGGCTGGGTCGGGATCCGGCCCGGCGTGCACAGGATGGTCGACCTGGAACCGGTCGACCGGACCGACCTCGGGGTCTGGGTGGCCCCCTTCGTCGCGGAGGCGCTGGCGTGACCGAGACCGGACCTGGCGTCACCAACATCACCGTCGGCGGCGGCGCGGGCGGCACCGACGCCCACTACGAGGACCTGGCCGCCATGGGCGTGCTCACCGACGACGTCGCGGGCTCGACCCTGACGATCGCGATGAGCGGCCACAAGTACCTGGTCGACCCGGACGTGCTGGCCTCCGGCCTGCTCAACCCCGGCGGCGTCGCCCGCTTCGAGATGTCGATGCTCGGCGCGCTCGACGGGCCAAGCGGGCTGACCGCCACGTCGGCCGCCATCGGCCTGCGTGGTCTGGCACTGCGGGCGACCAACGAGGCCTACCAGTTCGTCGACGACCTCAACGCCAAGGCGCTGGAGGCGGGCCGCTGGCTGATGGGCGCGGCCGTCGTCGTCAACCCGGCACTGGGGGTGGCGGGCGCGGGGGCGATCGCCGCGGACGTGTATCTCAACTACGACGGCGACTGGCAGAAGTGGCTGGTCGACCACCCCGGCATGATCGACACGATCCTCGGCATGTCACCGGGCGCGCTGAGCGCCCTTGGCCTGCCGACGGATCTCGCGACACTGACCGATCTGATCGCCGCGGCCTACCCAGACGGCGAGCCCAACACCTTCCCCGGCGACGGCGACCCGGCGCGGCTGGACACCTCCGAGGTGGGCACCACGCCGCCCAACGGACTCGGCGATCTGGTCAACGGCCTCGACCACCGCAACAACGACGACGACAGCAACGTCTCGGTCACCGCGGTCCGCGACGCCAACGGCAACATCACCGGCTACGTCGTGGACATCCCTGGCACCAAGGAGTGGAACGCGCCGTGGGACCAGTCGGCGCACAGCGCCAACGACCTCGGCACGAACGTCGACGCCATGGCGGGCAACGAAACCGTGCTGCAGAAGGGCATCGAGGAGGCGCTGGCCCGCGCGGGCGTCCAGCCGGGTGACCCGGTCATGCTGGTCGGCCACAGCCAGGGCGGCATGGTCGCGGCGCGCGCGGCGAACGACTTCGTCAACAGCGGTCAGTACAACGTCACGCACGTGATCACGGCGGGTTCGCCGGTCGGCGGGATGCAGATCCCCGACAGCGTGCAGATGCTGTCGCTGGAGAACAACGGTGACATCGTGCCGCACCTGGACGCCAAGGAGAACCCGGACGCGCACAACCGGACCACGGTGAACTTCGACAACCAGAGCGGCACCGCGGGCGGCAACCACGCCATCGGCGGCAACTACACCGACGCCGCCCGGCAGTTGGACAGCAGCCAGGATCCGTCGGTGACCCGGTTCCGGGACAGCATGGGCAACTTCACCGGGGGCAGCTCGGTGGAGACCTACGAATACCAGGTGACACGCAAGTGATTCGTCGCGTTTGCATGGCGCTGATCGTTTTGGCCGGGGCGGTGGCCTGTACGAAGTCCGAACCGCTGCCCGTCCCGGCCGAACTCGCCGACCCGGTCCGCCAACTGCTGTCCACTGTGGATTCGAGTGTCGCGCCGACGTTCACCGCGGAGACGTGCGCGAACCTGCCGGTCGACGGGCCGACCGAGGGTGCGCGTCGGGTCCGCTCCGAAGCGACGCTCGCGGGCGATCCGCAAGCGGCCGTGCGCGAGTTGCGCGAGAGCGGGATCAGGCAGGGATGGCAGCCGCATACCGTGGAAGGTGCGGAACTGGCGCTGCGCAAACCCATGGCGGACGATGCCCCGGCGATGCTCACAGCCAAGTCCGATGGCGGGCGACTGCTGGTCCGGGTATCGGTCGAGTACCGGTGCTCGTCATCCGGTGGATTCGACTACGGGCGAACCGGGGCGCCGGAGCTGGTGCGCGTGCAGACAAACGCGCTGGCCGAACTCAAAGGCACCGCGGAGAAGTCGGCCAACGACATCGCGGACCTGTTCGGGGCGTCGGTGACGGTCGCGGACGGCGTCGCGGTGGATTGCCGAGCCGAGTCGGCCGCGGGGGTGTCCAAGGTGTTCAGCACCAAGGGGAAACCGATCTCCCCAGGCAAGGCGACGGTCGAGCAGGCGGTCGAGAAGATCGGCTCCGTGCTCGGCGGCTGGAAGGTGACCACCAAGCCGGAAGCGGCGCGGACGGTCGTCAAGGCGACCGGACCGGGTGGGATCGAGGCGATGATCATCGTGGCAGGCGGCAGCGGCGGACCGGCGACGAACGTGGCCATTCAGCACTTCTCGACGCCCTGCGTGCCCGTCAACGCCTCGTAGTGCCCGTTCGCGCCTAGCGTTCGTCCGACAATCCTACAATTGAACAATCCCCTTGTTGAACAATTCGAATTGTTCAACAAGGGGATTGTCGGACGATCAGCCGAACAGGGCGGGCAGCGTGCCTTCCCAGGCGGTGCGCAGTTCCTCGAGCGGGAACGTCGCCACGTCCTGGATCTCCAGCGACGCCGACTCCGGGTCGACCACACCGATGCGCCGACACGGCAGGCCGCGGGCGGCGCACATCTCGGTGAAGCGCAGTTCCTCCGAGCGCGGGACGGCCACGAGGACCCGGCCCGCCGACTCGCTGAACAGCTGCACGAAGGCGTCCTGGTCGGGGTCGAGGAAGACGCGGGCGCCGACCTCGCCGATCAGGCACGTCTCGACCAGGGTCTGCACGAGACCGCCGTCGGACAGGTCGTGCGCGGCGGAGATCATCCCGTCACGCGAACCAGCCACCATGACCTCGCCGATCAGCTTCTCGCGGGCCAGGTCGACCTTCGGCGGCACGCCGCCGAGGTGGCCGTGGACCACGTGCGCCCACTCGGAACCGTCGAACTCGTCGCGGGTGTCGCCCAGCAGCAGCAGGGTTTCGCCTGCCTCGGCGCCGATCCCGGTGGGGATGCGGCGGCGGACGTCGTCGATGACACCGAGGACGCCGACGACCGGGGTGGGCAGGATCGCCGTGCTGCCGGTCTGGTTGTAGAAGCTGACGTTTCCGCCGGTGACCGGGATGCCCAGTTCCTTGCAGCCCTCGGCCAGACCGCGCACGGCCGCCTCGAACTGCCACATCACGCCCGGGTCCTCAGGGGAGCCGAAGTTGAGGCAGTTGGTGACCGCGAGCGGGGTGGCGCCGGAGACGGCGACGTTGCGGTACGCCTCGGCCAGCGCGAGCTGGGTGCCCGTGTACGGGTCGAGCTTGACGAACCGGCCGTTGCAGTCGGTGGCCAGCGCGACGCCGCGCCCGGTCTCCTCGTCGATGCGGATCATGCCTGCGTCGGCGGGCTGGGCCAGCACGGTGCCGCCACGCACGTAGCGGTCGTACTGCTCGGTGACCCAGCGGCGCGAGGCCAGGTTGGGCGAGCCGATCATGCGCAGGATCTCGGCACGCAGCTCGTCCTTAGTGGACGGACGAGGCAGCTTGGCCGCGCTGTCGGCGATCAGGTCGTCCTGGTCGGCCGGGCGCGCGATCGGGCGCTCGTACATCGGGCCCTCGTGAGCCACGGTGCGCGGCGGGACGTCGACGACAGTCTCGCCGTGCCAGGTGATGATGAGCCGGTCGCCTTCGGTGACCTCGCCGATCTCGGTGGCGATGACGTCCCACTTGGCACAGACGCGCATGAAAGCGTCCACATCGGACGGCTTGACCACCGCGCACATCCGCTCCTGCGACTCGCTGGAGAGGATCTCGGCCGCGGTCATTCCCGTGGCGCGCAACGGAACCCGGTCGAGCTCGACGCGCATGCCGCCGTCGCCCGCGCTGGCCAGCTCACTGGTCGCGCAGGACAGGCCCGCGCCGCCGAGGTCCTGGATGCCGACCACGATGCCCTCGCGGAACAGCTCGAGGCAGCACTCGATGAGCACCTTCTCGGTGAACGGGTCGCCCACCTGGACCGCGGGCAGCTTCTTGCGGCCGGTGCCGGACTCGTCGCCGGAGAACGTCTCGCTCGCCAGGACCGAGACGCCGCCGATACCGTCGAGACCGGTACGGGCGCCGAAGAGGATGACCTTGTTGCCGGTGCCGGAAGCGTGCGCCAGGTGCAGGTCCTCGGAGCGCATCGCGCCGACGCACAGGGCGTTGACCAGCGGGTTGCCCTGGTAGGACGGGTCGAAGACGACCTCGCCGCCGATGTTGGGCAGGCCGAGACAGTTGCCGTAGCCGCCGATGCCCGCCACGACACCGGGCAGCACGCGCTTGGTGTCGGGGTGGTCGGCGGCGCCGAAGCGCAGCGGGTCCATCACCGCCAGCGGGCGCGCGCCCATGGCCATGATGTCGCGGACGATGCCACCGACACCGGTCGCGGCGCCCTGGTAGGGCTCCACATAGGACGGGTGGTTGTGCGACTCCAGCTTGAACGTCACCGCCCAGCCGTCACCGATGTCCACGACACCGGCGTTCTCGCCGATGCCCGCGAGCATCTTCGCCTTCATCTCGGGCGTGGTGTTGGCCGACCAGTGCTTCCAGTGCACCTTGGACGACTTGTACGAGCAGTGCTCGCTCCACATCACCGAGTACATGGCCAGCTCGGCGTCGGTCGGGCGGCGGCCCAGGATCTCGCGGATCCGGGCGTACTCGTCGTCCTTGAGGCCCAGTTCGCGGAACGGCTGCGGCTGGTCCGGCGTCGCGATGGCCTTGTCAACGGTGTCGACGTTGTTGGTCACGCGGTCACCACCGAGTCGAGAATGGACAGGAAGAGTCCGAGACCGTCGTCGCTGGGCCCGGTGAGGGCGTCGATGGCGTGCTCGGGGTGCGGCATCAGGCCGACGATGCGGCCGGTCGGGTCACTGATGCCCGCGATGTCGTTGAGGGAGCCGTTGGGGTTCTCGCCGACGTAGCGGAACACCACGCGGCCCTCACCCTCCAGCTCGTCCACAGTGGACTGGGCGGCGGTGTAGCGGCCGTCCATGTTCTTCACCGGGATGATGATCTCGGCACCCTGCTCGAAGCGGGTGGTCCACGCGGTGGTGCCGTTCTCCACCTTGAGCCACTGGTCGCGGCAGACGAAGTGCAGCCCGGCGTTGCGCAGCAGCGCGCCAGGCAGCAGCCCGGCCTCGCAGAGGACCTGGAACCCGTTGCAGATCCCGAGCACCGGCATCCCCTTGCGGGCGGCGTCGATGATCTCGCCCATCACCGGGGCGAACCGGGCGATGGCACCCGCGCGCAGGTAGTCGCCGTAGGAGAACCCGCCGGGCAGGATGACCGCGTCGACCCCGCGCAGGTCGGCGTCACCGTGCCAGAGGGCGACGGCCTCAGCGCCCGCCGCGGAGATCGCCCGCAGCGTGTCGCTGTCGTCGAGCGTCCCGGGGAAGGTGACGGCGCCGATCCTCACGAGTCCACCCGCCGCACGACGAAGTCCTCGACAACGGGGTTGGACAGGAAACCGACAGCGATCTTGGCGAGCGTCTCGTCGTCGACCGAGTCATCGACTTCCAGCTCGAAGTGCTTTCCCTGACGGACATCGGACACGCCTTCGAACCCCAGCCGGGGCAGCGCGCGCGCCACGGCTTGACCCTGGGGGTCGAGGATTTCCGGCTTGGGCATGACGTCGACAACGACTCGGGCCACGGCGGGCTACTCCTGAGTTCGAGCGGGCCGGTACCGCCGCAGCGTACCTGAGCTGGGAATTCACCAGCACGCCACCTTTGCCAGGGGTGAGCCGGGCCACTGGCCACGATGGGGTGAACACACTGGACGACTGGTCAGGGCGGGGCTAACCTGGTCGCATGCGCTGGCCCGTAAGCCAGCGAAGTGAGCCCAGCCCACGTCCGGACGGTCGGCGGCTGGGCTTCGCGCTTTCTACCGGGCCTCGATCACCCCGGTGACGATGCTGTCGACACGGCGCGCCCAATCGCCCCCGGCTCCGTAGGCCCACGCGACCGCGTCAGCGATCCACAGCAGCTCCTCCTGATGGCTGCACAGGTGCTCATAGGAGAGCCCGGATTCCCGCGCCGCCTTGCCAAGCACCCGGCGAATGGTCGCCACGTCGAGCCGATCCCGGTCGTCTCGACTGTCCAGCACCAAGCGGCAGGCATCTACCTCGACGAGACTCGCACTCAGCATCGCGAGGCAACTCTGGCGCGCAGCCTCAAGGTCATTGGAACAGTCGGCGGTATAGATCCAACAGCGAAGGCCTGCGTCGGCCATCTGGGACAGCACGAGCTTCCGCCGCTGCGGCGTCTCCTTCTTGAAGTGCAGCTCTCGCTGCCCAGGCATCAGCAATGACCGGAGCATCGTCCTCGTGGGACGCAGTTGACCGGGATCAAGATATGTCGCCGCAATCAGATAGTTCGAGCGGCGGCGGGATTCGTCGACGAAGACGTGCAGGCTCACCTCGGTCAGATCGGCTCATCCTGGACCGGGCTGGATCGCTAGAACGGGTGTTCGCCATGAGCGAGAGCGGTGGCGCGGTGGGCGGCCGTCGGACCAGGGTGGACACATGCGACTCCTAGTGCTCGGCGGTACCCGCTTCCTCAGCCACGCCGTCGCCGCCGACGCGGTGGCGCGCGGCCACGACGTCACCTGCGCGGCTCGCGGCTCGTCCGGCCAGGTGCCTACAGGTGCCCGGCTGGTCCGGGTCGACCGCGATGCCGACAACGGTCTCGACGCGCTCACCGGCGACTTCGACGCGGTGGTGGACGTCGCCCGGATCTCGTTCTCTTGGGTCCGGCGGGCCCTGGACACGCTGGCCGGACGGGTCGGGCACTGGTCGTTCGTGTCGTCCATCAGCGTCTATGCGTCGCCGGACACCTTGAGCGACGAGTTGCTGCCGCCGCGTGAAATCGATGATGAGCCTGAGTCGTATGGGCAAATCAAGGTGGCGTGCGAGAACGCCATCCTGGAGGCGTTCCCGGACGCGTTCATCGCGCGGGCCGGGCTGATCACCGGGCCGGGGGACCTGAGCGACCGGTTCGGGTACTGGCCCGCGCGAATGTCCCGCGGTGGGCGGGTCGCGGTTCCGGACGCCGACCACCCGATCGGCCACATCGACGTGCGGGACGCGGCGGCTTGGCTGGTGGACGTGGCGGAGGGGCAGGTCAAGGGGACTTTCGACGTGACCGGGCCCGCGGTGCCGCTGTCGTCGCTGCTGCGCGACATCGCGACGGACTTCGACGTCGAGTTGGTGCCGGTCGCGGAGGCGACGCTGGCTGAACATGGGGTCGGGCCGTGGG
>DATLIA010000313.1:0-1641 GCA_035540215.1 Actinokineospora sp.
CCAACGGCTGATCACCAGCTCTAACCACAAAGCGCCGCACCAGCCTCACGGCCGGTGCGGCGCTTTTGTGTCACCGCCAAATCTCTCGCGGAGCAACAAGCTCCGACGGTCTAGCTCAACTCGTCGACCAACCCGGCGACCGCCCCGATGATCGTGACCGCGGGCGGCCGGAACCCCTGCGCGGCCACATCGCCCGCGACATCGGCCAGCGTGGACCGCAGCACCCGCTGATTCCGGGTCGTCCCCTCCTGGATCACCGCGACCGGCGTCGAGGCATCCCGACCGCCCTTGATGAGGGTCGCCGCGAACTGGTCGAGCTTGTCGACGCCCATCATCAAGACGATCGTGCCCTTCAACTGGGCAAGCGCGGACCAGTCGGTGAGCGACGTCGGGTCGTCGGGCCCAACGTGACCAGAGACCACGACGACCTCATGCGCGACCCCGCGATGAGTCACCGGCACATCAGCGATCGCGGGCACAGCGAACGCCGACGTGATCCCGGGGACCACCGTCACCGGCACCCCTGCCTTCGCGCAGGCGATCAACTCCTCGAACCCACGTCCGAACAGATAGGGGTCACCCCCCTTAAGCCGAACAACGAACTTCCCCGCCTTCGCATGGCTGATCAACGCGTCGTTGATCGCCTCCTGCGTCGCCGCGCGCCCATAGGGAATCTTCGCCGCGTCGATCACCGTCACCGACGGAGCGAGCTCGTCGAGCAGGTCCCGCGGCCCAAGCCGGTCCGCCACAACCACATCGGCGCGCGACAACAGCCGACGCCCGCGCACGGTGATCAGCTCCGGGTCGCCAGGGCCGCCGCCGACAAGCGCGACCCCGGGCAACTCCGGAGTACGCACCTGGTCGGACACCCGCCCCTCACGCAGCGCCTCAAGGAGCCCGTCGCGGACCGCCGCGGACCGGGAGTGCGCGCCACCCGCGAGAACCCCGACCAGCAGCCCCTCGTACTCCCCGGTGGCGGGCGTGACCGCGCTGCCCTCGCTGCCCGCGTCCGCGCGCACGCAGAACACCCGGACTCGCTCGGCCTCGGCCGCCACCGCGGCGTTGACCTCGCTGTCGGACGTGCAGCACAACACGTACCAGGCATCCACAAGATCGCCATCGACATAGCGCCGCGCGTGCCACATCACCTCACCGGCGTCGACCATGCCCTGGACCGACGGCGTGACCTCAGGGGACACCACCTCGACCCGGGCTCCGGACGCCACCAACCGCGGCAGCCTGCGCTGCGCCACGGTGCCACCGCCGACCACGACGACGCGGCGGCCCGCGAGATCGAGGCCTGCCAGATAGTGCTGCTCCACTGCCATTGCGACAGCATGCCTGGTCGAGCCCCCGCCGCCACGCACCGACGCCCGTCAGTGTGACGGAATTGGCACCTCGGCCACGGTCACCCGATACCCGACACCCCTAACCGACTCGACCTGCACCCCGGGCGCCCCGGCCCGCAGCGAGCGACGCAATCGTTTGACAGCGGACACGACCGCCTGGGTGTCGCCCACGTACGGCCGCCCCCACACGTGGGTGGTCAACTCGGCGAACGCCCACACCCGCCCAGGATCGCCCGCCAACGCGTAGAGCAGGTCGAAGTCACGCGAGGACAGCGACAGCACGTCGCCGTAC
>DATLIA010000314.1:0-12350 GCA_035540215.1 Actinokineospora sp.
ACCCCAGCCCCCGACACCATCTGCCTTGTCCTCCCAAGTGGTTCCCTGCAAGCCCGGACCCTACGCGACCTGCGGGAACCGCCGGATGGCACCACGGCGCGAGGTCGGTCACGGACATGAATCGGCGGGTGTCGCTTCCTCGTCGACACCCGCCGCCGCCCATCATGCCAACACGACCCTCGCGCGTTCCACTCGAATCGCCGCCTACCCTTGATCAATGACCGCCGACGGCTTCCGCACCTCGTTCGAGTCCGACGATCCGGTGCCGACCTGGACCGACGCGGTGGAGGTCAGCCGCGCGGGGGCCGCCATGGCAGACGGCGCCACGCTGCGGACCAGGGTGGGCGGCGGTCCGGCGGAGGCGCCGTCGTCGCGGTCGGGTGTCGGCTTCACCGGGGCGAGCGCGCTTCGGTACGACGGCGAGCACACGGTCGCGAGCACGGCGTTCCACACGAATCGGATCTTCTGGGTGGAGGTGGCCGTCGAGGCCGACACCGAGCTGAGCTACGTGATCTTCCCTGAGCTGACCGACGGCGACCTGCGCTACCCGAGCACGTACGCCGCGATCGATCTGGCCTTCGACGACGGCACCTACCTCAGCGACCTCGGCCCCGTCGACCAGCTCGGCTTCGCCCTGACCGCGCTCGGCCAGGGCGAGTCGCGGGCGCTGCTGCCCGACCAGTGGAACCACCGGGTGGTGCGCCTGGGCGACGTGGCGCTGGGCAAGGTCGTCACGCGGATCCTGCTGACCTACCGGTCGCCGCACGGTCCGGCGCGGTTCGCCGGGTGGGTCGACGACATCGTGATCGCGTCAGTCCACCGGGGCACGGTGGACCCAGTCGATCGGGTGATCACGACCCGCGGCACGCACTCGTCAGGCTCGTACTCGCGGGGCAACACGTTCCCGGCGACCGCGGTGCCGCACGGGTTCAACTTCTGGACCCCGGTGACCAACGCGGCGGTGACGAACTGGTTCTACGAGTTCCACCGCGGCTCGACCCCGGCGAACCGGCCCGCGCTGGAGGCCATCGGGATCAGCCACCAGCCCAGCCCGTGGATGGGCGACCGGCACACCTTCCACCTCATGCCCACCCAGGGCACCGCCGTGGGCCACACGGCCCGTGCCGCGACGTTCAGCCACGACAACGAGACCGCGAAGCCGCACTTCTACGCCGTCGGGTTCGACAACGGGATCCGCGTCGAGGTCGCCCCGACCGACCACGCCGCGGTGCTGCGGTTCACCTTCCCACCGGGCGCGGCGAATCTGGTGCTGGACAACGTCGGCGCGAGCGGCGCGGTCAAGGTCGACCGGGACGGGACGATCACCGGGTACTCCGACGTCCGAAGTGGACTGTCGGTGGGCGCGGGCAGGATGTATGTGCACGCCACGGTCGACCGCCCCCTGGCCGAGGCTCGGCACCGGCTGCGTGGGCTGTCGATGGCGCGCACCGCGCTGCTCAAGTTCGAGCCGGACACGGGCGGCACGGTCTTGACGGTGCGGATCGCGACATCGCTGATCAGCCCAGAGCAGGCTCGGCGCAACCTGGAGGCGGAGATCGCCGCCGACGACACCGTCGAGTCGGTGCGCGACCGGGCGCGGGCGCTGTGGGCGGACCTGCTCGGCCGGGTCGACGTCGACGGGGCGAGCGATGATCAGCTCACGACGCTGTACTCGTGCCTGTATCGGCTGTTCCTCTATCCGAATTCCGGATTCGAGGTCACGCCGTCCGGTCCGAGATACGCCAGCCCGGTCAGCCCGCCCGCTGTGGTCGACGGCAAGGTGTACGTCAACAACGGGTTCTGGGACACTTACCGCACCTGCTGGCCCGCCTACGCGCTCCTGGCGCCCGCCCGCTGCGGCGAGCTGGTCGACGGGTTCCTGCAGCAGTACCGCGACGGTGGCTGGGTGTCGCGGTGGTCCTCCCCCGGCTACGCGAACCTGATGACCGGCACCAGCTCCGATGTCGCCTTCGCCGACGCCTATCTCAAAGGTGTGCACGGCTTCGACGTCCAGGACGCGTACGCCGCGGCACTGCGCAACGCCACGGTGACCCCGCCGGACGACAGCGTCGGACGCAAGGGCGTCGACCAGTCGATCTTCCTGCATTACACGCCGACCAGCACCGCGGAGGGCCTGTCGTGGGCGTTGGAGGGCTGCGTCAACGACTTCGGCATCGCCCAGCTCGCGGCGGCCGTCGGCGACGAGGACAACCACGCGTACTTCCTCGACCGGGCCCGCCACTACGCCAACCTGTTCGACCAGCGGGTCGGGTTCTTCCAGGGCCGTGACGCATCGGGCAGGTGGCGGTGGGCACCCGGCGACTACGACCCTCGGGTCTGGGGGCACGACTACACCGAGACCAACGGCTGGACCGCGGCCTTCGCCGTCCCGCACGACGCCGCGGGCCTGGCCGTGCTTCTCGGCGGCCGCGACGAGCTGGCGGCCAAGCTCGACGAGTACTTCGCGACCCCGGAGACCGCGACCCTGCCTGGGTCATACCGGCGGCCGATCCACGAGATGCTGGAGGCCCGTGACGTGCGGATGGGCCAGTTCGGGCACAGCAACCAGCCCGCCCACCACATCCCGTACCTGTACGCGGAGGCGGGCGTTCCGGCGCGGGCGCAGGAGAAGGTCCGCGACGTGCTCGCCCGGCTGTACCAGGGCAGCGAGATCGGACAGGGCTATCTGGGCGACGAGGACAACGGCGAGATGTCGGCCTGGTACGTCTTCAGCGCCCTTGGCTTCTATCCGCTGCGGGTCGGCAGCCCGTACTACACGATCGGCTCACCGCTGTTCGCCCGCGCGGTGGTGCACCTGGAGAACGGCCGCGACCTGGTCGTCGCGGCCGCCAACCAGAGCCACGCCAATGTCTACGTGCAGAGCCTGCGGGTCAACGGCGAGCCCTACGACCGCACCTACATCGCCCACTCCGTGCTCGCGGCGGGTGCTCGGCTGGACTTCGAGATGGGCCCGACCCCGTCGGACTGGGGCACGTCGGCCAACGCCGCTCCCCCGCCGCTGGGTACCGGCCCGACGCTGCGCGACCTCACCCGCGGCAAGCCGGGCCCGCTGTTCGACGACACCACCCGCACGGAGTCCGAAGTGGACATGCCGGTGACGGTGCGCACGGATCTGGCGGAGGTCGTCATCTACACGATCACCTCCGGCACCCGCGGCCCCGACCCGTCGACCTGGGTCCTGCGCGGCTCGACCGACGGCACGCACTGGCACGAACTCGATCGCCGAACCGGCGAGACCTTCCCCTGGCGCAGGCAGACCCGCCCGTTCAAAGTCCAGGCACCCGGGTCGTATCGGCACTACCAACTCGCTGTCGGGGGTGTTGTGACCGTCGCCCAGATCCAGCTGCTGGCCAACTGATCCGCGCGGGAATTTGACACGCGGTGGAGAATAAAAAATCGGCGTGCTCTCCAGAAACAATTGGAGAACTCGCCGGTCCTAAAGCCAGATTAGACGCTGTGAGGGGCATGTGTCAACTCAGGGGTACGAAGCGGAATTGCGTTCCGAGCAGGGCTACACCGATGAGCTCTACGCGCGGCTCGACGCCGACCGTGCGCGGGTGAAGGCCGGGTTCGACGCGGCGATGCTGGGAAACGGCGGCACACCCATGGAACGTGACGCCGAGGTGCGCGCGTGGGTCAAGGAGGCCAGGCGGCTGCAGGTCGCCGACAACGGGCTGTGTTTCGGCCGGTTGGACACGATGTCGGGAGAGCGTTCCTATATCGGCCGGATCGGCATTTTCGACGAGGACGACGAGTACGAGCCGCTGCTGCTCGATTGGCGGGCGCCCGCGTCACGCGCTTTCTATGTCGCGACCGCCGCGACCCCGGAGAACATGCGTCGGCGCCGCCAGTTCCATACCCGCGGGCGCCACATCGAGGACTTCACCGACGAGGTGCTGGGGCGCCCCGATGGTGACGCGCGTGGCGACGCGGCGCTGCTCGCGGCGGTCAACGCGCCGCGTGGTGTCGGGATGCGCGACATCGTGGCCACGATCCAGGCCGAGCAGGACGAGATCATCCGGCTCGACCACCCGGGCGTGCTGGTGATCGAGGGCGGGCCGGGCACCGGGAAGACGGTGGTCGCGCTGCACCGCGTCGCGTATCTGCTCTACACCCAGCGGGAGCGGATGGAACGCCACGGTGTCCTCGTGGTCGGGCCGAACCCGGCGTTCCTGAACCACATCGGCCGCGTGCTGCCCTCGCTCGGCGAGTCCGATGTGGTGTTCATGACCACCGGTGACCTCGTTCCCGGTTTGAGCGTCACCGCCGAGGACGCTCCGGAGGTCGCGCGGATCAAGGGCTCGCTGAAGATCCTCGACGTGCTCGCGGCGGCGGTCGCCGATCGGCAGCGGCTCCCGGAGAGTCCGCTGCCGATCGAACTCGGGGACGCCACGGTGCGGATCGACGCCGAGACCGCGGAATGGGCGCGTGATGAGGCGCGGGCGAGCGGGCTGCCGCACAACGAGGCCCGCACGGTGTTCGGCGAGATCATCACCTACGTCCTCACCGAGCGGGCGATCGCGAAGATCGGGCGGGGCTGGCTGACCCGTTCGGACCGCGACGCGTGGGAGCAGATGCGGGCGGACCTGCTCAAGGAACTCGCCGAGGACGAGAAGTTCACCGCCGCGCTGGACGAACTCTGGCCGATCCTGACGCCGGAGACCGTGCTGGCGCCGCTGTACTCCTCCCCCGAACGCCTGCGCGCGGCAGGAGCCGACCCGGCGTTGGAGCGCGCCGACGGTGCGGCCTGGACGGTGTCGGACGTGCCGCTGCTCGATGAGCTGGTCGACCTGCTCGGGCGCGACAAGGCGGCGGACAAGGCCGCGGAGCGGGCCGCCGAGCGGGAGCGAAAGGCTGAGGCCGAGTTCGCGGCGGCCGCGCTGGACCTCATGGGCGATCGCCAGGACTCGATGGACGATGAGGACCACCTGTACGCCACGGACCTGCTCTACGCCGAGGACCTGGCGGACCGCTTCGTCGTGCAGGACACCCGTGACCTGGTCGAGCGCGCGTCGTCGGACCGGGACTGGACCTACCGGCACGTCGTGGTCGACGAGGCCCAGGAACTGTCCGAGATGGACTGGCGGGTGCTGATGCGGCGCTGTCCCGGCCGCTCGTTCACCGTCGTCGGTGACCTCGCCCAGCGCAGGTCGGCGGCTGGGGCGACCGCGTGGGGTTCGATGCTGGAGCCCTATGTGCCCGGCCGCTGGGTCTACCGGTCGCTGTCGGTGAACTACCGCACGCCCGCGGAGATCATGGCCGTGGCCGCCGCGCTGCTCGCCGAGTTCGCACCTGGGGTCCAGCCACCGGAGTCGGTTCGTTCGTGCGGCGTCCAGCCATGGTCGAGGCTGGTCACCGGGGACGAGGTGGCGGCCGCGATCGAGGAGTTCACTCGGGATGAGGCGGGCCGGGAGGGCACCAGCGTGGTGATCGGGCCGCCCGGTGTGCCGGGCGCGGTCGCGGCGTCGGAGACGAAGGGGCTGGAGTTCGACGCCGTCCTGGTCGTCGATCCGGAACACATCCTGGCCGACGGCCCGCGCGGAGCGGCGGATCTCTACGTCGCTCTCACCCGCGCCACGCAGCGCCTCGGTGTCCTGCATCGGGGCCCGTTGCCGCGGGCGCTGACCGGGCTGGTCGAGACGGAGTCCCCGGCTCGGGCCGGGTAGTGGTTTCGCGTGCGGCCTGCTCCGGTGCGGAGCAGGCCGCGAACGCGTCAGTAGTGCCCGCGCTGGGCGTTCATCCACCTGCCGACGCTCGACACCCAGCTCTGGGCCAGGCTGATGATCGGCATGATCGCGAAGAAGATCGCGAACACGATCACCGCGGCCCGGGCGCCGTCCGGGTCCTCCGGGTCGACGTTCGGGAACGCGGTGATCAGGGCGATGTAGGTGACACACAGTCCAAGCTGGACGATGTTGGCGATGGTCAGGGTGACGCGGTCCTTGCCCTGCAGCAGCATGACCGCGCCGAAGATCAGTGCGAGCAGCCCGAGGAACTGGACGAGCGCGAGCCCGCCGACGACCTCGAACGTGCCGTCACGCATGTTTTCCGACGAGATGCCGACGACGCCCAGCGTGCTGACCGCGGTCAGTCCGGCCTGGACGAACGCCAACACCGCGGCGGACACCACGACGCCGGGTCGGGCCATGTAGACGCGGCCCGCCTCGGCGGGAGCCATGGGCAGGCCACCGAACTGCTGGTAGGGCTGTTGGGGGTACATAGGTTGCTGATAGGCAGGGAAGCCCTCGTTCGGGCCGCCCTGCCCCCACCCCTGGGTCATCAGCGACCGCGGCGCGACTGCAGGTAGTGCGTAGTGGAGCCGCCCTGGGCCTGGATCACGCTGATCACCGGCATGACCGCGAACAGGGCCGCGATAACGATCAGGGTCGCCTTGGCGCCCTCGACCAGGTCGAAGCCCTGCGTCTCGATGAGGCCGAACATGATCGCGTAGCCCAGCGAGATGGCGATCTCGAGGACGTTGCCCGCGACGAGCAGGGTGCGGTTCTTGCCCTGCATGAGCTGCACGCCACCCATGATCAGCAGGATGACGCCAACGGTCTGGGCCAGGCCGAACGCCCATGACTCCGGTTGGCCGTTGTTGGCCGCGCCCGCGAGCACGAGGATGGTGGTGATGGTGGTGATGCCCGCCTGCACGAAGCTGAGCACCGCGGCCGAGGTGGCCGCGCCCGGTCGGGCGACCGGCCCGCCGCCGCCGTACTCGGCCGGTGCCATCGGCAGGCCGCCCGCCTGCTGGTAGCCCGGCTGGGCGTAGCCGCCCTGCTGGGGGTAGCCCGGCGCCTGCGGATAGCCGCCCTGCTGCGGGTGGCCACCGCCCTGCTGGGGGTAGCCGGGGGCTTGCGGGAAGCCCTGCTGCTGCGGGTCCTGGCCGTAGCCACCCTGGCCTTGGCCCTGACCCCAGTCCTGTGTCATTCCAGCTCCTATCGATGGATCAGAAGGCCGCACTATCCCATCTTGATGATAGGAACATCGCTGGATTCCGCATTCCGTGACACGGTCGGGTCTTTCGCTACCGGCCGGTCGACCCACCCACCACGGCGTCGGCGGCGTCCATGGGCGCCTGCCCGTCGGCCTCGGCGGGCTTGGGCTCGGGCGGGACGACGCTGGACAGCGCGCTGCCGCAGTCGTTCATCCGCAGCACGAAGGGCCGGGTCTCGGTGTAGCGGACGACCGACACCGACGACGGGTCGACCATGATCCGCTGGAACGAGTCGAGGTGCTGGGCCAGCGCGTCGGCCAGGATGGCCTTGATCACGTCGCCGTGGCTGCACAGGAGCCAGACGGCGTGGTCGCCGTGTTCGGCGGTGATCTTCGCGTCGTGCGCGCGGACCGCGGCGACGGCTCGGGCCTGCACGGCGGCCAGGCCCTCGCCACCGGGGAACACCGCGGCCGACGGGTGCTGCTGCACGACCTTCCACAGCGGCTCGCCGACGAGGTCCTTGATCGCGCGGTTGGTCCACGACCCGTAGTCGACCTCGGCGAGCGCGTCCTCGGTGACCGGGACGAGCCCGCGCGCGGCCGCGAGGGGCGCGACGGTCTCGGCGCAGCGGGTCAGCGGGGAGGACACGATCGCGGCCAGCGGCACCTCGGCCAGCCGGGCGACGAGACCGTCGGCCTGGGTGCGGCCGGTGTCGTCGAGGTGGACGCCTTCGGCGCGGCCCGCGAGCACGCCGGAGTTGTTGGCGGTTGATCGGGCGTGTCGGAGCAGAACGACTGTGGCCACACCCTGAGCCTAGTGCTGTGTCCGTTCATGGACACAGCACTAGATGGGGTCGACAACCCCGGTGGCGAGCAGCCCGCAGAGGACGGTGCCGAGGGCGATCCGGTACCAGACGAAGGCCATGTAGCTGTGCTTGGAGACGTACTTCAGCAGCCAGGCCACGCAGGCGTAGCCGACGACGAAGGACACCGCGGTGGCCACGATCGTCTGCGGGATGCTCGCCTGCAGGCCCGGTCCGCCGCGGTCGAGCACGTCTGGGATGGAGAAGATGCCCGCGCCGAACACGGCGGGGATGGCCAGCAGGAACGAGTAGCGGGCGGCCGACTCGCGGTTGAGGCCGAGGAACAGGCCCGCGGTGAGGGTGCCGCCGGAGCGGGACACGCCGGGGATGAGTGCCATGGCCTGGGCCAGGCCCATGAGCACGCTGTCCTTCATGGTCAGCGAGTCGCGTTCGAGTTTGGCGGTCTCGTCGGCGATGGCGAGGAACACCGCGAAGACCATGAGGACGATCGCGGTGATCCACAGGTTGCGCAGGCCGCTGCGGATCTCGTCCTTGAAGATCACGCCGAGCACACTGATCGGGATCGAGCCGATGATCACGTACCAGGCGAGCTTGTAGTCCGGGTCATGGCGCGTGTCCGGCCGGAACAGGCCTCGGAACCAGGCGGTGAGCAGCCGCCAGATGTCCTTGCCGAAGTAGATGATCACCGCGGCCTCGGTGCCGAGCTGGATGACCGCGGTGAACGATGCGCCCGCGTCGCCGCCGAACCAGAGTTCGGAGACGATGCGGATGTGCGCCGACGACGAGATCGGGAGGAACTCGGTCAGACCTTGGACGATGCCGAGGACTAGGGCTTGAAACCAGGTCAACTACCGACTCCCGCGAGATCCAGAGCATCGACGGCGGTGCGCAGCGCCGCCTTGGCTTGCTCCAGATCTTGCAGGATCGGTGAAACGGTCAGTGTGGTGACCCCCGCCGCGGCCAGGGCCTGCATCTTCTCGGCGATGCGCTCCTTGGGCCCGAGCAGCGTGGTGTCGTCGATGAAGCCAAGCGGCACCTTCGCCGCGGCACCGGCGTAGTCCTTGGCGAGGTAGAGGTCCTGGCACTCGGCCGCCTCTTTCTCGTAGCCCATGCGGCAGGCGAGCTGGTTGTAGAAGTTCTGCTCGCGGCTGCCCATGCCGCCGACGTAGAGCGCGGCGTAGGGGCGGACGGTGTCCGCGGCCTTCTGCCAGTCGTCGGCGACGACGATCGGCGTGGTCGGCACGACGTCGAAGCCTTCGAGAGTCTTGCCGGACTTGGCGCGGCCCTTCGCGATGAGTTCCAGCGACTCCTTGCCGTGCTCGGGCGAGAAGAAGATGGCCAGCCAGCCGTCGGCGATCTCGCCGGTCAGCTCCAGGTTCTTCGGGCCGATGGAGGCCAGGTAGATCGGGATCTCCTCGCGCACGGGGTGCACGGTGAGCTTGAGCGGCTTGCCCGGGCCGTCCGGGATGGGCTGCAGGAAGTGCTTGCCCGCGTAGCTGACGCGCTCGCGGCGCAGGGCCATGCGCACGATGTCGACGTACTCGCGGGTGCGGGCCAGCGGCTTGTCGAACTTGACGCCGTACCAGCCCTCGGAGACCTGCGGGCCGGACACGCCGAGGCCCAGCCGGAACCGGCCGTTGGACAGGGTGTCCAGGGTGGCCGCGGTCATCGCCGTCATCGTCGGGCGGCGCGCGGGGATCTGCAGGATCGCGCTGCCGACGTCGATGCGCTCGGTCTGGGCCGCGACCCAGGCCAGCACCGTCGGCGCGTCGCTGCCGTAGGCCTCGGCGACCCAGGCCACCGAGTAGCCGAGTCGGTCCGCCTCCTTGGCCAGCTCGAGATTCGCCGCGTCGTTCCCGGCACCCCAGTAACCCATGTTCAGTCCAAGTCGCACGGCGGCGACATTACTTGTCAGTAGCTCACAGTGCCAGGGGGACCGGAGTGTTCTCCCCACACGGCGGGCACCCGCCACTTAGGCTGCGTGCTCGTGGAACTTCGAACCGTCGGGCGCAGTGGGCTGCGGGTGTCCCGGATGGCACTGGGCACGATGACCTGGGGCGGGGACACCGAACCGGATGAGGCCGCCAGCCAGCTGACCGCGTTCGTCGACCTCGGCGGGACCCTGGTCGACACCGCCGACGTCTACACCGACGGCGAGTCGGAGCGGATACTCGGCGCGCTGCTCGACGACGTGGTGCCGCGCGAGAGCGTCGTGCTCGCCACGAAGGCGGTCGCCCGCCGCACCGACGGCCCGTTCGGCGGCGGCGCGTCGCGGGGTGCCCTGCTCAGGGCGTTGGAGCAGTCGCTGGTCCGGCTCGACACCGATCACGTCGACCTGTGGCAGCTGCACGCGTGGGACCCGTCGGTGCCGCTGGAGGAGACGCTGGCCGCGGTCGACGCGGCGGTGCGCAGCGGCAAGGTCCGCTACGCGGGCATCTCGAACTACACCGGCTGGCAGACGGCCACCGCCGCGGGCCGCCAGACGGCGACGGCGGGCTCGGCGCCGCTGGTCAGCACCCAGGTCGAGTACTCGCTGCTGGAGCGCGGGATCGAGCGTGAGGTGGTCCCGGCCGCCGACCACCACGGTCTGGGCATCCTCGCCTGGGCTCCCCTGGGCCGCGGCGTGCTGACCGGCAAGTACCGCACGAGCACCCCGGCGGATTCGCGCGGCGCGTCGCCCGCGTACGCCCCATACGTCGACCACCACCGGACCGACCGCGCGGCGCGGATCGTGCAGGCGGTGGTCACCGCGGCCGACGGGTTGGGCACGTCGCCGCTGGCCGTGGCGCTGGCCTGGGTGCGGGACCGGCCGGGCGTCGTCGCGCCCATCGTCGGCGCGCGGGACACCGGGCAGCTGCTCGGGTCGCTGCTGGCCGAGGAACTGGAGCTGCCGCCCGCCATCCGCGCGGCGTTGGACGACGTGAGCGACGTGGAGCTCGGCTACCCGGAGCGTCGGCTCGGATGATCTGTGACTCGGATGACGGGTGACCTTCAAGGTTGGTTAGCCTATGCTCACTTGGCTGGAGCCCGCCCTAGCCGAGGATTGATCAGTGGAGACACTCAGCGCGCCTGAACGCCTCGGCGTGCCGTTCGTCCACTCGTTGTCCGACTTCGGCGACCGGCCCGCGGTCGTCACCCCGTCCGGCTCCCTGACCTACGACGCGCTCGCCTCGCGTGTCGCCGAGGTCGCCGACGTCCTCGGCTCGACCCGGCGGCTCGTGCTCGTGGCGGCGGCCAATGACCTCGACAGCGTGGTCACCTACCTTGCCGCGCTGAGGGGCGGGCACCCGGTGCTCCTCACCTCCCCCGGCGGGCTCGACGCGCTGGTCGACGCGTACGACCCGGACGTCGTCCAGGTCGGCGGAGACCTGCGGGAGCGACGGGCCGGTACCGCGCATGAGTTGCACCCGGACCTGGCGCTGCTGCTGTCGACGTCGGGGAGCACGGGATCGCCCAAGCTGGTGCGCCTGTCGGCGTCGAACCTGCAGGCCAACGCGGGTGCGATCGCGGAGTACCTCGACATCCGCGACACCGACCGCGCGGCGCTGACACTGCCGCTGCACTACTGCTACGGCCTGTCGGTGCTCAACAGCAACCTCTCCCGCGGCGCGGCTGTGCTGCTCAGCGACCTGTCGGTGATCGATCCGGAGTTCTGGACGTCCTTCCAGGCGCATGGCGGGACGAGCCTGCATGGGGTGCCTTACACGTTCGACCTGCTCGACCGCGCGGGCTTCGCCGACCGTGACCTGCCGACCCTGCGCTACGTCACCCAGGCGGGCGGGCGGCTGTCCCCCGACCAGGTCCGCCGCCACGCCGCGCTGGCGTCGGCGGGCGGGTGGCGGTTCTTCGTGATGTACGGGCAGACCGAGGCCACCGCCCGCATGGCCTACCTCCCGGCGGACCTGGCCGCGACCCGCCCCGGGGCCGTCGGCGTCCCCATCCCGGGCGGCTCGTTCGAGATCCACCCGGACGGCGAACTGGTCTACCGCGGCCCCAACGTCATGCTCGGCTACGCCCGCACCCCAGCCGACCTGGCTCTGGGAGCGACCCTCGGTGCCCTGCCGACAGGCGACCTCGCACGCCGTGCGCCAGACGGTCTGTATGAGGTCATCGGCCGCAAGAGCCGGTTCGTGAAACTGTTCGGCCTGCGCGTCGACCTGGACGAGATCGAACGCCTCCTCGCCCTCGCGGATTTCACCGCTGCCGCCGCAGGCGACGACACGTCGATCACGATCGCCCTGGTCAGCGGCCAGGACACCGCTTCGGCGACCGCGTTGGTGGCCGCCCGGGTCGGCCTGCCCGCCGACTTGGTCCGGGTCCGGGAGTACGCCGAACTACCCCGCCTGGGCACCGGGAAGGTCGACTACGCGAGCATCCAAAGTTATCCACAGCCCCCCACAAACCAAGATCAACTGACGCCCTCCACTGATAGACTGGCCAAGGGCCGTCCCCCCGGGACAGGGTGGGGGCTGCGCGCGTGGGGTTTCCCTTGCCGGCAAAGAGTTTTCGGGTGTCGTCCTGCCGAGCGAACCGAGCCATGTCGGCGGGCGTTCCTCTGCCGTTGACCTG
>DATLIA010000315.1:0-4278 GCA_035540215.1 Actinokineospora sp.
GTGGTGGGCAGCGGTGCGGGCGGCTGCTCACTGGCCGGAGGCTGCGACGCGGGCGGAGCCGCGGTCGTCGTCGCCGCGGGCGTCGACGGCTGCTGCGCGAGCGCGGGAGCCGGACGGCCCTGCGGCGCGGCCGATGACGGAGCGGACGCCGACGGCGGCGCGGCCGAGGTCGGCGCACCCGAGGTGGGCGCGCCCGATGTCGGCGGCGCCGCACCGGACGACGACGGCGGCGTCTGCGTCTGCTCCAGTGGGCCCGCCGGGATCGCCTGGATGACCGGCCGGAACCGCAGCTGCGCGGTCTGGCCGAGATCCTTGGCCTTCTCGCCGTTCTCGCCCGGGACCGTGATGACGATGTTGTTGCCGTCGAGGACGACCTCCGCGCCGCTCACACCAGTCCCGTTGACACGGGTCTCGATGATCTCGCGCGCCAGGTTCAGCGACTCTTTCGACGGATCGCCGGTCGCGGTGCGCGCGGTGAGCGCGACGCGAGTGCCGCCCTGCAGGTCGATGCCCAGTTTGGGCTTCGCCAGACCGTCCCCGGTGAAGAACACCAGGGCGTACAGGACAACGACGATTGCTATGAAGAACGCCAGATAGCGTCCTGGGCGGATCTGCCCGGCCGGTGGTGCCACGGTCGGTCCGTCTCCTCGGCTAGCTTCGGATGTGCACGCATGGCTCCCGCGCGAGCTGCGCGTTCGACCGGCACATGGCGGTCATGACACTGCGCCCGCACCCGAGTCACACATGTGGGTGAGGGCGCAGCGTACCTCTTGCGAAGTGAACCCAGTGTTGCCCGGGTCACTCGGCGGAAAACTGTTTACGACCTACTTGCTGTGGTCGAGCGGGGGCGCGACCTGGGCGGTCGAGTCCGTGTCCGCGCTGTCGGCGGCCTCGTCCTCGTCCTCGTCGACGTCCGGGCCGACCTTCTCGCGGACGGCCTGACGCAGCCACTCGGTCTCGACGCCCGGGGCGATCTCAAGACGGATTGTGGCCGAGTCCGACGTGTCGGAGACGGTGCCGTACATCCCGGAGGTCGTCATGACGCGGTCGCCGACGGCGAGCGAGTCCTGCAGCTCCTGCTGCTGCGCAACCATCTTCTTCTGCCTGCGGGAACCCAGGACCAGCGGGATCGCGAGCACTGCGACGAGGAGCAGAGGGAGCAGAGCCTGATTCATTTCACTCCGTTCGGGAACCCTTCCCGCGGACGCGGGGAAAAGTCCGATTGTTCGGGTTGTATCACCCGAGTGTGCCAGGCGTGAGTTGTGCGAACACGACCCACACAAGGTCGGTCACTCATCGAACAGGGTAGGCCCAGCCTGGCCAAAGGCTTCGATCGGGGCGGGCAGGCCGAGGTGGGTCCACGCCGCCGCGGTCGCGACCCGGCCGCGCGGGGTGCGCGCGAGCATGCCCGCGCGCACCAGATAGGGCTCGCACACCTCCTCGACCGTGGTCGCCTCCTCGCCGACGGCCACCGCCAGGGTGGACACGCCGACCGGGCCGCCGCCGAAGGAGCGGACCAGCGCGCTGAGGACGGCGCGGTCGAGCCGGTCGAGGCCGAGTTCATCGACGTCGTAGACCGCGAGGGCGGCTTTGGCCACATCGCGCGTGACGGCGCCGTCGGCCCGGACCTCGGCGTAGTCGCGGACCCGGCGGAGCAGACGGTTGGCGATTCGGGGCGTGCCGCGCGAGCGGCCCGCGATCTCCTCGGCGCCGTCCTCGTTGAGGTCGACGCCCAGGATCGTGGCGCTGCGGGTCAGGATTCGCTGCAGCTCGTGCGGCTCGTAGAACTCCATGTGCGCGGTGAAGCCGAAGCGGTCGCGCAGCGGGCCGGTGAGCACCCCGGACCGGGTGGTGGCCCCGACCAGGGTGAACGGGGCGATCTCCAGCGGGATGCTGGTGGCGCCGGGGCCCTTGCCGACCACGACGTCGACCCGGAAGTCCTCCATCGCCAGATACAGCATCTCCTCGGCGGGGCGGGCGATGCGGTGGATCTCGTCGATGAACATGACCTCGCCCTCGACGAGGTTCGACAGCATCGCCGCGAGGTCGCCCGCGCGTTCCAGCGCGGGACCCGAGGTGATCCGGATCGGGCGGCCGAGCTCGGCGGCGATGATCATGGCGAGGCTGGTCTTGCCGAGACCGGGCGGCCCGGAGAGCAGCACGTGGTCGGGCGGGCTGCCCCGGCGGGTGGCGCCCTGCAGGACGAGGTCGAGCTGTTCGCGCACGCGCGGCTGGCCGACGAACTCGTCGAGCTTGCGCGGCCGCAGCGTGGCCTCGTCGTCACGCTCCCCAGCCTCGGCGACCGGGGAGAGCTGCGACTCCCAATCCTCGTGCTCCATCAGCGCTTGCGCCCGAGGGTGGTCAGGGCCTCACGCAGCACGGCGGCGGTGTCGCCCGCGCCGTTGCCGGACAGCACGCCGTCGACGGCCTGCTCGGCCTGCTTGGCCGCGAAGCCGAGCCCGACCAGCGCCTCGATGACCGACCCGCGCACGGCGCCGACGGGCGCGGCGGGCTCGACGCCGGAGGCGACCGCGCCGACCTTGTCGCGCAGCTCGATGATCAGCCGCTCGGCGCCCTTGCGGCCGATGCCGGGCACCTGGGTGAGCACGGTGATGTTGCCTTCGGCCAGTGCGGCGCGCAGCTGGTCGGGTTCCAGGACGGCGAGGGTGGCCAGCGCGAGCCGCGGGCCGATCCCGGAGACGGTCTGGAGCAGGCGGAACAGGTCACGCGCGGTCGTGTCGGCGAAACCGAACAGCGTCAGCGAGTCCTCGCGCACGACCAGCGCGGTCGCGAGCGCGGCCTCCTCGCCGCGGCGCAGCGTGGCGAGCGTGTGCGGCGTGGCCTGCACCGCGAACCCGACACCGCCGACCTCGACCACCACGTGGTCGAGGTCGATGGCCGCCACCTTGCCGCGCACCGAGGAAATCACTTCGTCACCGTCCCGGAGTTCTTGTCGGCACTGAGCTTGTCGGCACTGAGCTTCGCCGCCGCGGCCAGCCTCGCACGATGGGTGCGGGCGATCTCGGCCGCCTTGGCCTCGGCCTCGGCCAGCCGGTTGCGCATGGGAGCGCGCCACAGGTGGCAGATGGCCAGGGCGAGCGCGTCGGCGGCGTCGGCGGGCTTGGGGGCGACGGTGAGCCCGAGCAGGCGGGTGACCATGGTCGTGACCTGGGCCTTGTCGGCCCGGCCGGAGCCGGTGACGGCCGCCTTGACCTCGCTTGGCGTGTGGAACATGACCGGCAGGCCGCGGCGGGCCGCACCGAGCGCGACGACCCCGGCGGCCTGGGCGGTGCCCATCGCGGTGCGGACGTTGACCTGGCTGAACACCCGCTCGATGGCGACCACCTCAGGTTCGTACTGGTCGAACCACAGCTCCACCGCGTCGGCGACCTTGAGCAGCCGGACGGGCAGGTCGTCGTCGACCGGGGTCCGGATCACGTCGACCGCCACGGCACGCACTTGGCGCCCGACCCCTCCGTCGACCACCGCGATACCGCAGCGGGTCAGCCCTGGGTCGACTCCCAGCACGCGCACGACTCTCCTTCACCTGGAACATTCGTTCGAAAGAATACCCAGGTCAGCGCGGCGCCGAACGGGGGACACGCCGGTCGGCCCCGCCCGCGGCGCGCGGTACGGCGATCGGGGCCTCGATCAGCTCCGGCCGCAGCGGCTCGCCGTCGGGGACCAGCCACGGCGTGTGCGGCGCGGCGTCCGGGGCGGGGACCCAGGACCGGCAGGTGGTCTCCAGCTTGACCGGGTAGACCGTCAGCCCGCCCTGGTCGTCGATCCGCAGCCGCAGGAAGCCCTTGTAGTCCTCGATGCTCTGGCCTGCCATGACCTCGTTGAGGTTGATGCCGAACCGGCTGGCGACCATCAGGTACACCGCGACGAGCTCGGCGTCGATGAACCCGATCAGCAGCGGCGTGCCACCCATGACGATCACCAGCGTCGCCCAGTCGCCGACCGGCCCGTCGGGCAGGACCGAGGTGTAGAGCCAGATGACGGCGAACGCCCACGCGGTACTGAGCGCGATGTGCGCGGCCGCGTGCAGGGCGCCCGCGACCGTCGCCGCGGGCCCGCGTCGCGGATCCTCCAAGCGTGCGAAGGCGAGCGCGCCGAGGACAAGGCCGAAGCCGACCAGGATCGCGGGTGTCCAACTCGCGACCAGGCCGAAGAAGCCGGACGGGCCGTGGCTGCCGAGCACCTGCACGAGTCCATAGAGGACAGCCAGGCTCATCAGGGTCTGGAAGACGCCGGTGAGGCCCCAGAATCCGGGAT
>DATLIA010000316.1:0-104301 GCA_035540215.1 Actinokineospora sp.
CCGGCACCGACGACCCGGCGCCGTGCCCAGGTGGCAACGGCCTTGGGTACCCGGAGCCACCGACCGTCTTCTGCATCGAGACCCCTGGCGCGTCGTGACCGTCTCGTCCGGACTGTCACTTTCGGTGACTTGTCATGACGATTGTCCGGATCGCGTAACGGCTGTCGTCGCGACGCGTTAGATTGGCGCGCCGCTGGGTCGAGCACTCACGGCTTCGCAGACTCCGTTGTTGGAACTCCACGAGGTGCACGATGTCGAACCCGCAGCAGCCGGGACAGTTCGGATCCCCCCAGGGTGGCGGCGACCCGCAGCAGCCCTTCAACCAGGGGCCGGGCACGCCTCCGGGAGGCCAGCAGCCGCCGCCGTTCGGGCAGCAGCCCCAGGGGCAGCCCTTCCCCGGCCAGCAGCCCCCGCCGGGCCAGCCGTTCCCGGGTCAGCAGCCGCCCCAGGGCCAGCCGTTCCCCGGGCAGCAGCCGCCGCCGTTCGGCCAGCAGCCGGTGCAGCCGGGCATGGTCCCGCCGCCGCCTCCCGCGAAAAAGGGCAAGCTCGCGAAGATCATTCTCGGCCTGGTCGTGTTGCTGGTGCTGGGCGGGGTCGGGTTCTATCAGTTCACCAAGTCGCCCGCGTCGGCCAATGTCGGCGACTGCATCAAGGTCAACAGCGCGGGCGCGACCGATGCGGACGTCGAGAAGATCGACTGCGGGAAGCCGGAAGCGGTGTACAAGGTCGCCAAGAAGCTCGACAGCACGTCGGCGGACTGCCCCGAGGGCAGCTACGACAAGTACACGCAATCGAAGGGCAGCTCGGGCTTCTCCCTGTGCCTGATGGTCAACGCCAAGCAGGGTGAGTGCTACGCCGACATCCAGGACGTGGAGAAGGCCAAGAAGGTCGACTGCGGCGACCCGGCCGCTACGTTCGAGGTGCTGCAGATCGCCGAGGGGCAGACGGAGCCAACCGCCTGCACGGCGGAAGGCGTCAATGACGGCTTCATCTACACCGACCCGAAGGTCGTCATCTGCGGAAAGAGGAAGAGCTAGGCATGGCGCCCGGCGGCAACGGGAAGGCGAAGGCCGCGTTAGGCCTCCTCCTGCTCGTCGCCGTCGGGCTCAGCGTCTTCTATGCGATCAGAAGGTCCCCGGCCGCCGCCGACGAGGGCGACTGCGTGACGTTCACCGCGGTCGACAGCGGCACCGCGGTGAACGCGGCCGACTGCGCCGATCCGCGCGCGGTGTTCAAGGTCGCCAAGCGGCTCGACTCGATCCCCGACGACTGCGGTTCGGCCAGCGACTACGCCGAGTACGAGTGGTCGGCGGGCGGCGACGGATATTCGCTCTGCCTGATGCTCAACGCGCGCGTCGGCGACTGCTTCACGGTGCTCGACCTGATCGAGCACGCGCAGCGGGTGCCGTGTGCCGACGCCGACTTCGAGGTGCTCCAGGTCATCGACGGCGCCACCGACATGTCACTCTGCCCGCCCTTCGGCGGCATCGTCGACGGCTACCTCTACGCAGAGCCGCCGATGGTCATCTGTGGGAAGCGGAATTAGGCGCGACGTGCAGCAGGCCCGCGACCTTCGCCCGCAGTTCCACGAACTCCTCTGACGACCGCGTGATGATCTGGTCCCGGTCGGTGCCCAGCGGCACGTCGAGGGCCGCCACGACGGTCGCCGGGGACTTCGACAGGACCAGCACCCGGTCGCCCAGGTAGACGCTCTCGTCGATGTCGTGGGTGACCAGCAGGACCGTGGTGTCCTGCTCGCGGCGGACCTTGAGCAGCAGGTCCTCCAGTTCGAACCGGGTCTGCGCATCGACCGACGCGAACGGCTCGTCCATCAGCAGCAGCGCGGGCCGGTAGGCCAGGGCGCGGGCGATGGCGACCCGCTGCTGCATGCCGCCGGAGAGCTGCCACGGGTATTTGCGGCCCGCCTTCTCCAGCCCGACCGCGGCCAGCGCGTCGGCCGCGCGCGATGCCCGGTCGGCCCGCGACAGCTCGCGCAGCGGGAACTCGACGTTGCGCTGCACGGACAGCCATGGGAACAGCGAGCGGCTGTAGTCCTGGAAGACCACCGCGAGGTCCGACGGCACCCCGTCGACCGGCGTGCCGTGCAGGCTCAGCGAGCCGCGCGTCGGCCTGATGAGGCCCGCGATCGACCGCAGCAGGGTCGACTTGCCGCAGCCAGACGGCCCGACCACGCAGACCAGCTCACCCGCGTCGACGGTGAACGAGAGGCCGTCGATGGCGTCATGGGAGCCGTCCTTGGCCTCATATGTGTGACCCAAATCACTGACGGCCAGCATCGTTGTCACGGGACTCATCCTCCGGTCGCCAGCGACTTGGCCTGCGCCGAGTGCCGCGGCTGCCAGGCCAGGGCCCGGCGCTCGACCATCAGCAGCAGGGTGTTGAACAGGTAGCCGAGCACGCCGAGCAGCACGATCCACGACCACATGACCGGCAGGTCGTAGTCACGCTGGGCGTACACCAGCTGGTTGCCGATGCCGTTGGTCGAGCCGACGAGCTCGGAGATGACCATCAGGATCAGCGAGATCGACAGGCTCAGCCGCAGGCCCGCGAACACCTTCGGCGCGGCCGACGGCAGCACGACACCGAGGATCCACTGGGCCTTCGACAGCCGGAACGCCCGCGCGGTCTCGACCTTGGTCGCGTCCACCCCGCGCGCGCCGTCGACGGTGTTGAGCAGCACCGGCCAGATCGCGCCGAAGACGATCGTCGGCAGCTGCATGCTGGTCACGCCGAAGATGGCCAGGAAGAACGGCACGAGCAGCGGCGGCGGGATCGAACGCAGGAAGTTGAACAGCGGACCGAGGTAGCCCATCGCGGTGCGGGAGCGGCCCAGCAGCAGGCCGAGCGCGACGCCGATCACCCCGGCGAGCGCCCAGCCGACCAGCATCCGGCCGACGCCGGGCACGATGTGGTCGCCGAAGGCGGGGGAGAACCAGACGCCCCAACCCGCCTTCGCGATCACCGACGGCGGCGGGAAGAACGGGTCGGCCTCGGCGCGCGTCACCGCTTCCCAGATCCCGACGGCGACGGCGAGGACGATCCAGCGCTGGAAGAACGTGCTGAGCATCCTCATTCGGCTCCGCCCCTCGGCGCGGTCCACCCGAACAGCCGCGCGTGCAGCCGCTCCAGCCCGGAGTTGGCCGCGTAGCCGACGATCCCGGCCATGATCGTGCCCGCGAGCACCTGGTCCATGTACGCGCCGCCGCTGGCCGCGTCCGAGATGAACTGGCCGAGCCCCTTGGTGGCGCCCGCGAACAGCTCGGTGCTGACCACCACGGCCAGCGCGATGGCGAACGACAGCCGTATCCCGGTGAGCACGAAGGGCGCCGCGCTGGGCAGCGCCACCCTGGTCAGCACGCCCGCTCGGCCGACGCCGAAGGCGCGGGCGGTCTCCACGTGCAGCGGGTCCAGCTCGTCGAGCGCGTACATGGTGTTGAACAGGATCGGCCACAGCGCGCCGAATACGCCCAGCCAGATCTTGGTCTCCGGGCTGGTGCCGGTGATCACCAGCGCGAGCGGGATCAGCGCCACCGCCGGGATCGGCCGCAGGAACTCGATCAAGGCCATGAAGGCCCGGCGGACCAGCGGGACACTGCCCAGCAACAGCCCGGCGGGCACGGCTATGGCGATCGCGATGAACAGCGCGATGACCGTGGTCAGCACGGTCGCGATGATCGCGCGCAGGAAAGTCTCATCGCCGAGGAGACCCACCATGGTGGGCAGCACGACACTCGGCGGGCGCAGATAGGTCCCCGGAACGAGACCGGTCCGGCTGGCCACTTCCCAAACCGCGAAGAAGCCGGCCAGACCGATGAGGCCCGCGGGAACTCGTGGAGTTCCGCTCACTGCTCTCGGTGTCCGGCCCGAGCGGGCCGGACACCTACCCCCTGCCGACTACTTGGCCGACCCGGTGGGGATCATCGTCTTGACGTCCAGGTGGCCCTTGATGACGCCGAACTCCTCCATCAGGTTCGCCACCCGCTGGATGCGGTTGGCCTCCAGCGAGGTGGAGTACGTGGAGATGGTCACCAGCTGGGCGGTCTGCTGGTCGATCTTGGCGTACTTGACGAACATCGGCTCCATCTTGGAGCGGTCGGTCGCCTCGGCGTGCGCCTTGGCCAGCGCGCGCTGGAAGGCGGCGATGGTGTTGGGGCTGGTGGTGGCGAACTTGCCGTTGCCCGCGATGGCGACGTAGCCCGACATCGGGATCTCCGCGGTGGGGCCGGACGCGCCGTCGAACACCGGGACCGCGCCGAGCTTCTTCATCGCGTTGGTGACCCACGGCTCGACCAGGACCGCGCCGTCGACGTCGCCGCGCTCAAGGGCGCCCATCATGTCCGGGAAGGGCATCTCGACCCACTGGACCTGCGAGTAGTCAACGCCCTGGTTCTTCATGACCGACATCGGCGCGAGGTCGGTGAAGCTGTTGCGCGCGGTGATGGCGATCTTCTTGCCCGGGGCGTCGGAGACCTTGGTGAACTTGGTGGAGCCCTTCGGCGCCACGACCACGAGGTGGCCCTGCTTGGCCGAGAGGGCGTCGGCGACGATCTTGAACTCGGCGACCTTCTTGCTCTGCGCGAGCAGCGGGGCCGGGTACGAGCCGAAGGCGATGTCGACGTCGCCGTTGATGACGCCGTTGATGCTGGCCGGGCCGGAGGCCATGACGACCGCCTCGACGTCGAGGCCCTGCTCCTTGAAGTAGCCCTGCTCGATCGCGCGGTAGAACGGCGCGACGTCGACCACGGGGAGTACGCCGACCTTGATCTTGGACTTCTCCACCGCACCGCCACTGGAGGTGGTGGTGTCGGCTTTGTCGTCGTCGCCGCCGAGCAGTGAGCACGAGCTGGCGAGCAGCGCCACCGCGAGAGCGGCGACTGGCACCCGCAGGCGGGAGATCCGTCGGGTGGTCACGCTTCGGAGCATTGGAGCCTCTCCTCGTAGGAGGTCGGTTTTGTCGAGGTGTTCCCCCTCGGACACCTGGGCACTCTAGAGACCGTTGGAGCGGGTCACAATGAGTATGCGTTAGCTGCCGAGGGGTGAACTGTCTCACTGAATGGCGTGAGGCTGTTGACCCAACTGGACGAATTGCCCACACCCCCTGACCAGGGGCTTACTTTCTGTAGTTGGCTCGGCCAAACCGCACCCCTATTTCCACCACAGGGGTGAGGTGAGGGGTAGGAATAAGCGCCACTTCATCACTCATCTGGACTGTTGCGCTTGCTAAGTACCCGATATGCCATGTGATGATGCCCTAGAAGGGTTACATCCCGCCTGAGACTTCGCTACCTTCTGTGTCCAACAGTGAGGCGTACGCTCATCCGAGCGGCGACGAAGGCAGGCGTGACCTGTTCGTGAGTAACGCCGGACCCGGTGGGTCCGACATCTTGCGGCGGGTGTGCCTGCTTCCGGGACGTCCTTCACTGGGGTAGTTGTCCGTTCGAGCTAGCCGAGTAACGGGCTACTGGCTCAGATGCAAGGAGAGTGCAGGCAGTGCCCGATCACACCGCGGGGGTCGACCTCGACCCCGGGAAAGTCGGTGGCGCCGTGTCCGGGCGTGACTCGGCGCGGCCATTCGCCTCCCGGCAGAACGCTCGCAAGATCGTCGAGGGCGGATCCCGGTGGCGCCTGCGCAACTGGCGCCTGCGCACCAAGCTGATCGCCGTCCTCATGGTCCCCGTCATCACCGCCATCGCGCTCGGCTTCCTGCGCGCGCAGAACGAGCTGGACCGGGCCGCCGGGTTCGAAGAGGCCGCCAACGACGTCAGCGCCACCCTCGACGTGGTCGCGCTCGTGCACGAGATGCAGAACGAGCGCAACATTGTCGTCGCCTTCGTCGCGGGCAAGCGCTCCGACCAGAACGCCGTGAGCGCCATCCAGGGCCAGTTCCAGAAGACGAACGCCGCGCTGAACAAGCTGTCGCAGGCGGTCAAGGCCGTCGAGCCGGGCGACCCGGACGCCGACCTGCTCGTCCCGCTGGCCAACCGGCTCGGCGCGGTCGACTCGGTCCGCAACGCGGCGATGAGCTCGGAATACCCCGACGTCGGTGTCTACGGCGCCTACACCTCGCTGCTCGAGGCCGTCCTCGGCGCGGGCGCGGAGTTCACCGCCACCCTGGGCGACCCGGAGATCAACCGCCTCGCCAGCGCCGCGCTCGGCGTCGTGGAGGGCAAGGAGTTCCTCGGTCGGCAGAACGCGATCCTGATGATCGCCGCGACCCGGGACAACTTCCCCTCCGGCATGCTGGAGCAGGCCAGAGGCGCCGAGGCCGCCTACCTGGCGACCGTGGCGAACTTCCGCGCCAACGCCCAGCCCGAAGAGGCGCAGTTCTACTCCGACACCTTCTCCGGTGCCGAGGTCGACCACCGCGAGAGCATCAAGCAGCTGGCCTTCTTCCACGCGATGCGCGGCGAGCCGCTGGCTATCTCGATGGACTCGCTGCGTGAAGACGCCCGTGCCACCTCCGAGGCGCTGCGCAAGGTCGAGATCTCCCTGCTGGAGAAGCTGCGGTCCAAGGCGCTGTCGGCGGCGGACGTGGCCAAGACGGACGCCTGGCGCGACGCGGTGATCATCCTGGGCGCCGTCCTGATCGCCCTGGCGATCACCCTGATCGTGGCGCGGTCGCTGCTGGTGCCGCTGCGCGTGCTGCGCCGCGACGCGCTCGACGTGGCCAACCGGCGCCTGCCGGAGACGGTTCAGCGCATCCTCGCCGACCCCGACCCCGTCGAGGCCTCGAAGAACGCCGTGGAGCCGGTGCCCGTGTTCACCCGCGAGGAGACCGGCCAACTGGCCCGCTCCTTCGACGCGGTGCACGACCAGGCGGTCCGGATGGCGACCGAGCAGGCCCTGCTGCGCGACAACATCAACTCCATCTTCGTCAACCTCTCCCGCCGGTCGCAGACCCTGGTCGAACGCCAGCTGTCGCTGATCGACCGGCTGGAGCAGGACGAGCAGGACCCCGACCAGCTCGCCAGCCTCTTCGAGCTCGACCACCTCGCCACCCGCATGCGGCGCAACTCCGAGTCGCTGCTGGTGCTCTCCGGCTCCGGCCTGAGCCGCCAGCTCAGCCGCCCGGTGCCCGCCGCCGAGGTCGTCGGCGCCGCGGTGTCCGAGGTCGAGCAGTACGCGCGCATCGAGGTGCTCTCCGCCCCCGACATCGCCGTGCAGGGCCGGGCCGTCTCCGACCTGGTCCACCTGATCGCGGAACTGCTGGACAACGCGACCTCGTTCTCCGAGCCGGAGAAGAAGGTCTACGTCCGGATGGCCGTGACCAGGAAGAAGGAACTGGCCATCCAGATCACCGACGCCGGTGTCGGTATGACCGAGGACGAGATCGAGAACGCCAACTCGCGCCTGGCCGACCCGCCGGACCTCGATGTCGCGGTGACCAGGCGAATGGGTCTCTACGTGGTCGCGCGGCTGGCCAAGCGGCACGAGATCATCGTGCGGCTGCGGGACAACGAGGACATCGAGGGCGGCCTCATCGCCCGGATCACCGTCCCCGCCGCGCTGGTCCACGGCTCCGGCGCGCCCGCGCAGACCAACAACATCCTCACGCCGATCAACACCACCCCGTCGCTGGGCATCGGCCCGGCCGTCGGGGAGACCGCGGCCAGGGCCAGCGGCATCGCGGGCGCCTTCACCGGCAGCATGCCGCGGCTGCGCTCCGACGGTGGCGTGGTGTCGGAGTCGCCGGTCGAGCGCTCGGCCGAGCAGGTCAGCGGCTACCCGGCGTTCCAGGCCCAGTTCGGCGGCCAGGAGGTCGACGACACCGGCGGCTGGGGTCCCCCCGCCTCGCCGGAGGAGATCAACTCCGCGCTCAACGGCCACCTCAGCGACGAGACCACCGCGCTGTTCGGTGCCCCGCTGCCGGAGCGGTCGTACGAGGAATACACCCAGGATTACAACAACGGCTCCTACCAGGTCCCGCCGCCCACCGCGGCCGAGCGGACCTCCGGTGGCGACGCCCCCACCGAACGGCTGCCGATCTACGAGGCGGTGCTCTCCCAGTGGTTCGAGGCTGGCGACACCGGCTCCACCCCGGCGGCGAACGGCACCGTCAACGGTGCCGAAGTGGACCTTCCCGAGCCAGTGGAAGGCCACGAGGAGTCAGCCGAGGCCGACGAGCCGCCCGCGGCCGTCGAGCCTGAACCAGAACCAGAACCTGTCGTCGACCCCTGGGTGTCCCCAGGTGACGACGGGTGGCAGCGGGCGCGTGCGTTGCTTGATCACACGGCTGACACGATGACCACCGCAGGACTGCCCAAGCGGGTTCCCAAAGCCCACTTGGTGCCCGGTTCGGCGGCCCCCGTGGAGACCACGGGCGAGCAGCCCGCGGTGCTTCCGCTGCCTCCCCGTACGGCGGACGCGATTCGCGGCCGCATGTCCAGCTTCCAGCAGGGGGTCCGCCGGGGCAGACATGCCTTGGTCGACGCCTACCCTGGTGACCAGACCGGTTCAGACCAGAGCCGCCAAGACGAGGAGCAGGAGTGACGACCGCGTCAGTAAACCAGCCCGGCAGCTTCGGGTGGCTCATCACCGATTTCGTCCGCCAGGTGCCCGGCGTGGCCCACGCCGTGGTGGTCTCGGCCGACGGGTTGCTGCTGGCCGGGTCGCAGGGGCTTCCCCGCGACCGCGCCGAGCAGCTCTCCGCCGTGGCCTCCGGCCTCGTGAGCCTCACCGCGGGTGCGGCACGGTGCTTCGAGGCGGGCACGGTCAACCAGACCGTGGTCGAGATGGACCGGGGCTACCTGTTCCTGATGTCGATCTCGGACGGGTCGTGCCTGGCGGTACTGGCCGCGCCGAACTGCGACATCGGCCTCGTGGCGTACGAGATGACCCTCCTGGTCGAGCGAGTCGGCCAGCAGATGACGCCCGAGCTGCGCGCGCAGCTGCAGGGTACGCAACGCAGGTAGTCGAGACGGCGGGGTGAGCACGAGATGAGCACAGGTCGTCGAGCCACGGGCAGACGAACCGAGGACGACTTCTCCTACCGGGACCTGTTCGACTCGGACGCCGCCTTCGGCGACCCTGATCTCGACGAGCCCCAGGAACAGCGAGTGGTTGAGCCCGAGCGGAGGCTGACGGAGATGTCTGAGCGCGGTTGGGAGGATCTTCCCGAGCACGCTATCGGCGACGCGCCGAACCGGTTCGACATCGACGGGTTCCGGGCGCGCCTCTTCGGCGGGCCGAGCGCGACCCTCTACGGCGACTCGGGGATCCCGGCCCAGTCCGACTGGGACAGCAAGGAGATCCCCGCGATCCCCGATCTCGACCCGGAGCCGGAACCGGAGCCGGTCCAGGAGACCGGTTCGCTGGTCCGCCCGTACACCAAGACGGGCGGCCGAACCCGCTCCGACTACGATCTGGCGATCGAGGCCCTGGTCTCGACCAGCGACCGCGGGCGCGTCCCGGACGCCGCGGTGCGGCCGGAGCACCGGTCCATCTGCGGCCTGTGCCTGGACACCCGCTCCGTCGCGGAGGTAGCCGCGCACCTGCGGCTGCCGCTGGGCGTGGCCAGGGTCCTGATCGGTGACATGGCAGGGATGGGCCTGGTCTCGATCCACCAGAGCGGCATGGTCGTGGGCGACCGGCCGTCGATCGAATTCATGGAAAGGGTGCTCAGTGGGCTCCGCAGGCTCTAGTCCTCTCAGCGCGCGTGGCGCGGCTCCGCAGCCGACCACCTCGGCCAAGATCGTGGTCGCGGGCGGCTTCGGAGTGGGTAAGACGACCCTGGTCGGCTCGGTGTCGGAGATCGTGCCGCTGACCACCGAGGCCGTCATGACCGAGGCCAGCGTCGACGTCGACGACGTCTCGGCGACCCCCAACAAGACCACCACCACCGTGGCCATGGACTTCGGCCGCGTGTCGCTGGACTCCGACCTGATCCTCTACCTGTTCGGCACGCCGGGCCAGCACCGCTTCTGGTTCATGTGGGACGACCTGGTCCGCGGCGCCATCGGCGCCATCGTCCTGGTCGACACCCGACGCCTGGCCGACGCGTTCGCCTCGATCGACTTCTTCGAGGACCGCGGCCTGCCGTACGTCATCGCGCTGAACTGCTTCGACCGGGTGCTGCACCACCGCATCGACGACGTGCGCGACGCGCTGACGGTCGAGCCGTCCGTGCCGATCGTCACCACGGACGCGCGTGACCGGGACTCCACCAAGGAGACCCTGATCACACTCGTCCAGCACGCGATGCAGCAGCGCATGTCAAGGGCTGTCTAAGTTTCGCTTGTGGCAAAGGGCTTCCCGTTCGCGGGAGGCCCTTTCGTCATTCCTCGACCAGCGCCGCGCTGGTGATGCGGTGGATCGGCAGCCGGTGCAGGTCCGTGCCGGTGGGGTCGTGCCCCTCCACGACACCCCCACCCATCCGCAGCGGCTTCAGCACCCGCTGCGTGGCGACCCCGTGCGCGTCCACGAGTCCGACCCACACCGACCGGTCACCCTCGATCGCCGTCTTCAGCAACCCCATGACGTCAGCCAGATTGGCCCCACTCGGCGAGACCGGCCGGGACCGCCGCGACTCGGCTGCCCGGTCCCCGGCCCGCATGGTCCGGACGATGTCCGCCAGCTGGTCCGGGTCGGCCCGCACCCCTACCGGCCGCCGCGCGGCCCGGGTGGGGGTGTCCACCCGCCGCCCGCTTGCGCGCAGGTCCACGACTTGCCCGTCAGCGCCCTCGGCCGCAGGGGCGAATCCGGCGGCGCGCAGTTCGTCGAGCAGTTCCAGCAGGGGCAGCGGGCTGATCAGGACTGTCGGCGCGATCTTGCGCAGCCGCATCCCGGCGGCGGCGGGATGCGCGGCGACCTCGGCGATCAAGGCTGGGTCGTCGCAGCGCAGGAACGACGTCGTGGAGCCGCCGCGCAGGCGGCCGTGGCGCCGGGCGACGTCATCGATCATGTACGTCAGCGCCTGCGGGATCGGTGTCTTCGACTTGGTGCGGAACAGCTCGTGCAGGTCACCGGCGGTCCGGCCGACGTCGAGAGCGCGGCGGATGGACGTCTCCGACAGCCGGTAGACCGTCGCGCTCCCGGCCGACTCGACGTCGGCGACCTCGGCGATCAACCCGGCCAGGTGCGGTTCGAGCGGTCCCGGTGCCACCAGGGTCAGGTCGGCCTGGACCAGCACGTGGTCGACCGGATCCGGCATGGCCTCGGCCATCCGCTTGGCCGCGGCGGCCACGCCCTCGTCGAGCAGCGCGCGCCCGGGCCCGCTGAGCGCGCCCAGTGCCAGGATGCCGAGGGAGGTCGCCTCGGCCATGGTCCACTTGACGATCTCGTCGCGCAGCCGCCCGCCGCGGCGGGGCGCGCGCCAGGCCAGGACCGCGGCCAGTTCGTCGGCCGAGACGACGGCCGTGCCCGGCTTCAGGTCGGCGAGCACGGCCAGCACCCTGGCCCGCTCCAGCGGCGCGACCGGCCTGCGCAGGTCGTCGGACAGCGGTGCCAGCAGCTTGTCCTTGGCGTCGCGCAGGCCCGCGAGACCCGGTAGCCGGGGCAGGTCGAGCCAGGCGGCGGCCAGGGTGGCCCAGCGGTTGGCGGGGGAGGCCGACAACCAGGTGTCGGCGTGGTTGGTCGGCACCCACTCGCCCGCGTCGCTCTCGGCGACCAGGCTCGCGCCGAAGGCGAGTTCGATGAGGACGGTCGACTGCCGGTCGGTGACGTCGGCCGCCTTGGACAGTTTGCGCAGGTCGCGCACGCCGAGCCCGCCGGACTTCAGCGTCGGCGGCGGGTCGTCGGACCACAGGCGCAGCAGGGTCTCGGTGTGCCGCAGCACTTCCAGCGTCTCACCTGCTGCCGTCGCGTCCATAGTGGATACTTTGTGGACGGACGTGCGCAGCGGCGGCTCGACCAGGCCCGCGCTCGGCCGCATGGCCAGCCCGACCTCGCGGGGCAGCTCCACGGTCTCCTTGTCGACCCGCAGCAGCAGCCCGCGCGCAAGAAGTCGCTGCACCGGGGTCCGCGCCTGCTCCAGCGTCGGCACCTCGGCGGCGTCCTTGGTCCGGCCGACCGGCTGGCCGTGGGCCAGCGTGGTGAGTACCTTGCGCTCGTCGTCGCCGATCCCGGCGAGCAGTGCCGGCACGTCGGCGTCGACCAAGTCGGGCGCGGATCGGCCCAGCCCGGCCGGGAACAGCCCACCAGCCTCCCGCGCGGCGGGCACGAGGCTTATCGCGTCGTCGTCTCCCCAGGCCAGCAGCAGCCCGCGCAGCGTGTCGACGGCCTTGGGCGCGCCGTCACCGAGTTCGACGACGCCGAGCGGCACCGGGGCCTGGTCCGCGCCCGCGGCCAGCAGGGCGTCGAGCACGGCGAGGGTGAAGGTGTCGAGCCCCTCGGCGGCCCTGGCGACGGACGCCCTGGTGGCGGCCCTGGTGGCGAGCACGGCGGTGTCCGCCGGGCGGGGCGTGGCCAGGTCCGGCCGGGCCCGCAGCATCGCGACCAGCGCCTCTTCGTCCCGGGCGCGCAGCCAATCGGTGAGCGTGGTGCTGGACACCCTGACCACGGTATACGGCCACCCGTTCCGGTAATCTCCGTACTCGCGAAAGCCGTTCGCACCTGACCGAGGAGGACCCGTGGCGAAGGCCGCCAAGAGCCACCGTGTCGACCCCACCTGGGCGGGGGACGACGACAACGGTACGCACCCGGTCTCCGAGCTGACCTCGGACCGCCAGGGCGCGCTCTCGCCGTACGGCGACGTCACCTTCCCGCTGGAGGCCGTGCCCTACATCCACCCGGTCACGGAGATCAACAAGGGCCGCTGATCCAAGCCTGGACCAGTCAGGTTCCTCGCTGAACCGATGAGCGATACTTCCCAGGGTCGATTGACACCTGGGGGTTTCAAATGTCGCCTGTCAGATGGTCGCGCGCGCTCTGCGCCGCACTGGCTGTGTTCATGGTCCTCGCTCTCGGCGGCACTCCCGCCGCCGCGGCCGGGGACGAGCCGCGGCTGACCGCGCTGTCATGGGAGCGGTCCAAGGTTGGGGTAGAGGGTTCCAACACCCTCACCTTCACCGTCAAGTACGGCTTCGGCCACAAGGGGACGTTCGAGCTCGCGACGGAACCGGCGTCCCCGCTTCCGCCACGGCAGATCACGTTCACACAGGGCTTCTCCGGCTCGGCGACCGCCGCAAGCTGGATCTCGACGTCGGGTGACGAGTCGACCTACCGCTACGACTTCACGGTTCCCCGCTTCGCCACGTCCGCGTCGACGGTGTGGGCGGTGGGCCGGTTCACCATCACGGGGTCCGGGCAGTCGACCTCGTTGACCACCGAGCAGGTCCGGTCCGCGTTCCCGGCGACCTTCGTCGCGGACACGGTCGCCGACACAGTCCCGCCGACCTACGGCGCGGTCAAACCCGACCCGGACTTCCGGTCCGACACCGCCTACGTCGGTCCGCAGGGCGGATCGCTGCGGTACCAGGTCCCGGTCAGCGACGACCGCACGGCCGTCCACAGCGTCACTGTCACGGTCAGCGGACCGAACGCCACCACCCGCACCGCCTCGCGACTCATCACCGACCACGACAAGTACGTGGTCGAGGTGCCGATGCCCCCGGGATCCCCGGCGGGCGTCTGGTCGGTCAGCCGGATCGAGGCCGTCGACCAGGCGGGCAACGTCGGCCGCTACGAGGGGCTGGCCCTGGCGCCGATCACCGTGACCGACAACGCAATCGTCGGTGGTGAGCCGCAGGTCATCGGCAGCCCGGTCAACCCGTTCGGACCCGACCAGACCGTCGAGCTCGTCATCCCGATGGCGCCGACCTCGCGCGCCACCTCGGCGAAGATCGACATCTTCGAGGGGTGTGTCGCGGAGAACCCGATCCTGCCGTCGGAGGCGGGCGCGCCGGTTCGGATCCGTATCAACGCCGCCAAGATGTCCATCGCCTGCACGACCCGGGCGCTGACCATCGCCGACGCGGCGGGCGCGGTCGCCGTGTTCGGACCCTGGTACCAGGGCGGACCGGCGCTGCCGAGCGTGATCGAGGGCGAGTCGCCCTACGCCAAGATCGCCAATGTGGCTTTGCGCGGCGACACCGTCGACTGGCTGCGGGGCGGTACCTTGACCGCGGACTTCGACATCGTCGCCGAGTCGGCGCCGCCGGTGACGGCGGCCCGGCTGGACGTCTGGTCGGCCGCGTGGCCCACCTCGGTCGAGGTGACGAGCGGCGACATCGCGCCGGTCGGGGGCAAGGCGAGCCTGTCGGTCCGGTTCCCGCCGAAGCTGCCGTTGGCCGACTACAAGGTCACCGTCACCTTGCGGGACCAGCACCACTCCCGCCCCATCCAGTACGAACTCGGCCCCGACGGCACCGTGCGGCACGCGAAGGTCGTGCTCGGGCCAGGGCTGGGCGCCTTCACCGCGACCGACCCGACGCGGCTGCTGGACACCCGCTCCGCCGGCGGGCCGGTCGGCGAGCGCGAGACCCGCACCCTGGCGCTGTCCGGGGTGCCCGCCGACGCGACCGCCGTGGTGCTCAACGTGACCGCGGCCGAGTCGACCGCCGCGAGCTTCCTCACGGTGTGGCCCGACGGTGCGCCACGGCCCGCCACCTCGAACCTCAACTTCCAGGCGGGCCAGACCGTGCCCAACCTGGTGACCGTGCCGGTGGTGAACGGGAAGGTCGACTTCTACAACCATGTCGGCCGCGTGCACGTCATCGCCGACTTGTTCGGGTTCTACGCGCCGACGAGCAAGGCGGTGTTCTTCCCGCGTACTCCGCAGCGTGTGCTGGACACCCGCGACGCGGGGAAGAAGACCGATACCCACGCGGCCAACTGGGTCACGATCCCCGACATCACCGACGGGCACGACGGCACGACAGCCGCCGTCCTCAACGTGACGGTCACCGAGCCCGATCGCGACAGCTACCTGGCTGTAGGCGGCTGGGCTACGTCGAACCTGAACTTCCGTGCCGGGCAGACGGTCGCGAACCAGGTTGTCGTCAAGACCGATGACCGCGGCACGTTCTTCTTCACCACGCCCGCCCGCGCGCACGTCGTCATCGACGTTCTCGGCTACTACGTCGCGCCTCGCCGAGCGGATGGCGGTCACGTGTTCGCCCCGACGGGTCCGGCCCGGCTCATGGACACCCGCGACGGCACCGGTGTCCGCGCGGGGAGCCTGGGCGCGGGCGAGGAGGTCACCCTGCCGGTCGCCGGGCTCGCGGGCGTGCCCGCGACCGCCACCGCGGTCACGCTCAATGTGACCGCGACCGAACCGACCGCGAGCAGCTTCCTGACGGTGTGGCCGTCCGGCGCGGCGCGTCCGCTGGCGTCGAGCCTGAACTTCACGGCGGGGGCCACGGTGCCCAACCTGGTCACGGTCCCGGTCGTGGACGGCAAGGTGCGGTTCTACAACCACGGCGGCCGCGTCCACGTCATCGCCGACGTTTTCGGCTACTTCGTGGGTTGATCCGGTGCGGGGACCGCGGCGGCGCGGTCCCCGCCACTTACCGGCGAGTACACCCTCGGTGATCAAAAACTAACGCTAGGCTCGCGGGTATTCCAGAGTAGACAGCGTCGTCCCATGGAGCCCCGCATGCCAGTCCCCGGTCCCGGTTACTCGATCACCGTCCGCGTGGAGGCGCCGCCGTCGGCGAGCGCGGCGGGGGACCTCGCGGGGGCGGTCGGCCAGGTGGGCGGCGTCATCACCGCCTTCGACGTGGTGGAGTCGCACAGCGACCGGATCGTCGTCGACATCACCTGCAACGCCGTGTCGGCCGACCACGCCCGTGACATCACCGCGGTGCTCGACCTGCTGCCCGGTGTCGAGGTGCGCAAGGTGTCCGACCGGACGTTCCTCATGCACCTCGGCGGCAAGATCGAGGTCAACGCCAAGGTCGCGCTGCGCAACCGTGACGACCTCTCCCGCGCCTACACCCCGGGTGTCGCCCGGATCTGCCAGGCGATCTTCGAGAACCCCGACGACGCGCGCCGCCTGACGATCAAGCGCAACACCGTCGCCGTGGTGACCGACGGCTCGGCCGTCCTTGGCCTGGGCAACCTCGGCCCCGCCGCCGCGCTCCCGGTGATGGAGGGCAAGGCCGCGCTGTTCAAGAAGTTCGCGGGCGTCGACGCCTGGCCGGTCTGTCTGGACACTCAGGACACCGAGGAGATCATCCGCACCGTCCAGCTGATCGCCCCGGTCTACGGCGGCATCAACCTGGAGGACATCGCCGCGCCGCGCTGCTTCGAGATCGAGGCTCGGCTGCGCGACCTGCTCGACATCCCGGTGTTCCACGACGACCAGCACGGCACCGCGATCTGTGTCGTGGCCGCGCTGCGCAACGCGCTTCGGGTGGTTGGCAAGGACGTCGCCGACTGCAAGATCGTGGTCTGCGGCGTGGGCGCCGCGGGCTCGGCGATCATCCGGCTGCTGCTGCACCGCGCGCCGGGCGACATCATCGCCGTCGACGTCGACGGCATCGTCCACCAGGGCCGCGGCGACAGCGACGCGAACCTGCGCTGGGTCGCGGAGAACACCAACCGCGACGGCGTGAGCGGCAGGCTGCACGACGCGCTGGTCGACGCGGACGTGTTCATCGGCGTGTCCGCGCCGAACCTGTTCGGTGCCGAGCAGGTCGCCACGATGGCCAAGGACGCGGTCGTGTTCGCGCTGGCCAACCCCGACCCGGAGATCGACCCGCTGGAGGCGCAGAAGCACGCCGCCGTGGTCGCGACCGGCCGGTCGGACTACCCGAACCAGATCAACAACGTGCTCGCCTTCCCCGGCGTCTTCCGCGGCCTGCTCGACGCCCAGGCCCGCGGCATCACCGACAAGATGCTGCTGGCCGCGGCCGACGCCATCGCCGACGTCGTGGACCGCGACCGGCTCAACGCCTCGTTCATCGTGCCGAGCGTGTTCGACCCGGCGGTCTCGCCCGCGGTCGCGGAGGCCGTGCGCAAGGCCGCTGGGACATCGCATTCCGGGTAGCGGCAGGTAGGGGTGAGCCCGAAGGGACTAATGGGAATAGCATCGGTTCGTGGGCGAACTTAGTCATGTCGACGCCAGTGGCGCGGCCAGGATGGTTGACGTGTCCGAGAAGGAGGTCACGGCCAGGACGGCGGTGGCCACCGGGATCGTCCGCACCACCAGCGAGGTCATCGGCTTACTGAGCCGCGACGGCCTGCCCAAGGGCGACGCGCTGGCCACGGCTCGCATCGCCGGGATCATGGCCGCGAAGAAGACGCCGGAGCTGGTCCCGCTGTGCCACCCGATCTCCATCTCCGGGGTGAAACTGGAGCTGGACCTCGACGAGTCCGATGTGCGGATCACCGCGACCGTGCGCACCAACGACCGCACCGGCGTCGAGATGGAGGCGCTTACCGCGGTGGCGGTCTGCGGCCTGACCCTGCACGACATGATCAAGGCCGTCGACCCGGCCGCGGTGCTCGACGCGGTCCAGGTGGAGCGCAAGGACGGCGGCAAGAGCGGCACGTGGATCCGGGAGGAACACCTGTGACCACCGCGCGAGTGATTACGGCGTCCAACCGCGCCGCGGACGGCGTGTACGAGGACAAGACGGGCCCGGTCATCGTGACCTGGCTGCGAGCCCAGGGCTTCACCGTCCCCGACCCGGTGGTCGTGCGCGACGGTGCCCCGGTCGAGGCGGCGCTGCGGGCGGCGGTGGCCGACGAGGTCGACGTGGTGGTCACCACGGGCGGCACCGGCATCACCCCGACCGACGGCACTCCCGAGGCCACCCGCGCGGTCCTCGACTACGAGATCCCCGGCCTCGCCGACGCGATCCGGGCCGCGGGCCTGCCCAAGGTCCCCACGGCCGTGCTGTCGCGTGGCCTGGCGGGGGTGGCGGGTCGGACCCTGGTGGTGAACCTGCCCGGGTCATCCGGTGGCGTGCGGGACGGGCTGGCCGTGTTGGAGCCGGTCCTCGCCCACGCCGTCGACCAGCTCAAGGGCGGCGACCACCCGAGGACCCAGCACATCCCGGCCAGGGTGCCGCGCGCGGAGATCAGCGAGTCACCGATCACGGTCGAGGAGCACGCGGCCCTGGTCGAGGACGACGCGGCGGGCGCCGTGGTGACGTTCGCGGGCGTCGTGCGCGACCACGACCACGGGCGGGGCGTGACGGCGCTGACCTACGAGGGCCACCCGTCGGCCAAGGACATCGTCGCCGAGGTGGCCGCCGAGGTGGCCGCCCGGCACCAGGGCGTCCGCGCGCTGGCCGTGACCCACCGCATCGGCGATCTGGCCGTCGGGGACGTCGCGCTGGCCTGCGCGGTGGCCGCCGAGCACCGGCGCCAGGCGTTCACGGCCTGCGCGGACCTGGTCGACGAGGTGAAGGCGCGGCTGCCGATCTGGAAGCACCAGCGGTTCACCGACGGCACCGACGAATGGGTCAACTGCCCCTGAACGGGCCGATCCCCTCACCGCCGGGGGGACGCGGTGAGGGGATCGGAGTTGGGATCCCGGAATCGGGACGTCGAACTACTTGGTCGCGATCTGCTGACCGATGAGGATCAGGTCAGGGTTCGCGATGTAGTCCTTGTTGAGGGCGTGCAGAGCCTTCCAGCCGCCCTCGATGTTGAGCTGCTGGGCGATGCCCGACAGCGTGTCACCCTTGACGACCGTGTAGGTGCCTGCGGGGTTCGACGTGGTCACGCCGGTGGGCGCGGCCGGAGCGGCCGGGGCCGCCTTCTTGACGACCGTCTTCGGCGCGGCGGTGGCCTTCTTGGTCACCTTCGGCGCGGCGGCCTTCTTGGCGGGCGCGGCGGACGAGCCCGCCTTGCGGCCACAGACCGGCCAGGCACCGATGCCCTGGCCCTTGAGGGTGTTCTCGGCGACGCGGATCTGCTCCTCGCGGGAGGCGGTGTGGGCGCTGCCCGTGCCGCCGTACGCCCGCCAGGTGCTCTGCGAGAACTGCAGACCGCCGTAGTAGCCGTTGCCGGTGTTGATGCTCCAGTTGCCACCACTCTCGCACTGGGCGATGGCGTCCCAGTTGACGGTGTCTGCCGACGCGGGGGCGGCGGCGAGAGCCATCGGGGCGCCGACCGCGATGCCCGCGACGACAACGCGGGCGATGGTGCGGCTGGCGGTGGACGGCTTGCGGTGCTTGCCTCGGTACGACATTTGGGTCTCTCCTCCCGTGCCTGCGGAGCTCGTCGCTGCGGGCGGACCAGTGGCCCGGCCGGGGCTCTCACCCGGCAGCCACGCCTGACGCGTCACAGCGCGCTCGTCGTGGTCCCTCGTCCCTGCCCGGAAGTTCGCTTTCGCTCGGGGTTGGTTCCCGGAGGCCCGCCGGACAGGGTTCGGCACTACGGACTCCCGGGTCGTGCATGACTGGTCGGGGCCAGTCGAAAAGCGACGGTACGTAACCGTGGGAGCTTTCGGAAATCTATCCGACAGTGACCGTCGTCACAGTAACGGTGCGCTAGCGACTGCGATCATCGTGTTTACGCAGGTCAGCGAGTTGTGTTTCGCTGTTATGATTCCGTGTCCGGTCCGAGATAATTCACTCTGGGTGAGGCGTGACTCACCCTCGCTGGGCCGTTTGGGAGTGGGCCTGGCTCAGCCGCCCGCGAACGGCGGGAGCACATCGAGGCCGCGGCGGTCGCCGAGCGGAACCGACCGGTCGCGCACCGCGACACCGTCGAGCAGGAAACTGGACGCCCGCAGCACCCGGGAGAGCTCGGCGCCGTGGCGGTTCACGAGCGCGGCGAGAGCATCCTCGACCGTGGCGCCCGCGGGCAGGGTGATGCTTTCCTCCGGCACGCCGACAGCGGCCCGCGCGCCCGCGAAGTACCTGACGGTGATCTCCGGTCCGGCGAGTGTCACGCTCAGCCCCCGATCGCGCTCATCGGCCGCAGCGGCTGGGCGAACCCGGCCTCGTTGATCTGGTGTCCGGCGAGCTTCGCCCACATCGTGGCCCGCCAGAGCTCGGCGATCTCCGCGTCGCTCGCCCCGGAGCGTAGTGGGGCGCGCAGATCGGTCTCGGTCTGGCTGAACAGGCAGGACCGCAGCGCGCCGTCGGCGGTGAGCCGGGTGCGGTCGCAGTCGCCACAGAACGGCCTGGTCACCGAGGCTATGACGCCGACGTCGGCCGGGCCGCCGTCGACCAGCCACCGCTCGGCGGGCGCGGCGCCGCGCGGGCTCGCGCTCGGGGTGAGGGTGAACTCGGTGCTCAGCAGTTCCAGGATGCGCTCGGCGGTGAGCATCTCGGCGCGGTTCCAGCCGTGCTGCGGGTCCAGCGGCATCTGCTCGATGAACCGCAGGTGGTAGTCGTTCTCGACGCAGAAGCGCAGCAGGTCGGGTGCCTCGTCGTCGTTGACACCGGGCAGCAGCACCGCGTTGACCTTCACCGGGCTCAGCCCGGCGTCGCGGGCCGCGGCCAGGCCGTCGATGACGTCGGCGAGCCGGTCACGCCGGGTGATCTCAGCGAACCGCTCGGGCCGCAGTGTGTCCAGTGAGACGTTGATCCGGTCGAGGCCCGCGTCGACCAGCGCTTTGGCGCGGCGCACGAGGCCGATGCCGTTGGTGGTCATCGAGATCCGCGGCCGCGGTTCCATCGCGGCGGTGGCGGCGATGATGCCCTCAAGCTCGCGCCGCAGGGTCGGCTCGCCGCCGGTGAAGCGGACGTTGGTCACTCCCAGCGACTCCACGGCGATGCGGATCAGCCGGACGAGTTCGGCCTCGCTGAGCATCTGCCCGCCCGGCATCCAGTCCAGGCCCTCGGCGGGCATGCAGTAGGTGCAGCGCAGATTGCAGCGGTCGGTGAGGGAGACCCGCAGGTCGGCGGCCACCCGGCCGAAGGTGTCGATGAGCGCGGGCGTGTCCGGCCTGGCGCCCGACGAGGCCCGGGGCACCGCGGGAAGTCCGAGATCTACCGCTGTCACCCGATCAAGCGTAGTCGCCATTTCTTCGATTGGGCTGCCGCTCGGGACACAACAGCACGACCGCGGAGTTCGGTGATCTCCGTGGCTGCGCGTGATTGAGTGTGTCGGAAACGTGGATGCGGCGGAAGTGGCCGTCGTGCGCCGTACTTCCGGTTGGGCGAATCGGTTCTGCTCCGTAGCACCTCGTTCATGGTCACTGGGTAGCCTCCGGGCCATGAGCGGACCTTGGACGTACCTGATGGATATGGACGGGGTGCTGGTGCACGAGGAGCACCTCATTCCGGGTGCGGACGCGGTGATCGCGGAACTCACCCAGGCCGACACCCCATTCCTCGTGTTGACCAACAACTCGATCTACACCCCGCGCGACCTGCGGGCCCGCCTGCTGCGCACCGGTCTCGACGTGCCGGAGAAGGCCATCTGGACCTCCGCGCTGGCCACGGCCCGCTTCCTCGACAGCCAGCGTCCGGGCGGCTCGGCCTTCGTCATCGGCGAGGCCGGCCTGACCACGGCGCTGCACGAGATCGGCTACGTGCTGACCGACCGCGACCCGGACTACGTCGTCCTCGGCGAGACCCGCACCTACAGCTTCACCGCGATCACCCGCGCCATCCGCCTGGTCGAGGAGGGCGCGCGCTTCATCGCCACCAACCCCGACGCGACCGGCCCGAGCCGCGAGGGCTCACTGCCCGCCACCGGCTCGGTCGCCGCGCTGATCGAGCGGGCCACCGGCCGTGCACCGTATTACGTGGGCAAGCCGAACCCGCTGATGATGCGCTCCGGCCTGCGCTCACTCGGCGCGCACTCGGAGAACACGCTGATGATCGGCGACCGGATGGACACCGATGTCCGCAGTGGACTGGAGGCGGGCCTGCGCACGATTCTCGTGCTGACCGGGATCTCCGGCCGGGAGACCGCCGAGCTGTTCCCGTACCGCCCGACCCGCGTGATCGACTCCATCGCCGACCTCGTGGGACACACCGGGAACCCGTTTCCGGAATGATCGCCCGATCACTGCGCGACCGGGGGTGCGCTCGCCTATCGTCGGACCCGTGGAGGAAGAAAGAGCCGTGACACGCACTTTCGTGGTCGGCGACGTGCACGGCCACCGCGACGAACTGGTCGACGCCCTGAGCCGCGCCGGCCTGGTCACCGCCGACGACACCTGGTCCGGCGGCGACGCCCATGTGTGGTTCCTCGGCGACTTCGTCGACCGCGGCCCGGACGGCATCGGCGTGATCGACCTGGTCCGCACTCTCTCCGACGCCGCGACCGAGGCAGGCGGCAAGGTCGAGACGCTGCTTGGCAACCACGAGGTGCTGCTGCTGGGGATGCACAAGTTCGGCGACACGGAGGTGCCGTCCGACTTCGGCCCGCGCAGCTTCGCCCGCAGCTGGGAGATGAACGGCGGCATGGTCAGCGACCAGGAGGCGCTGACCGAGGAGCACCTGGAGTGGCTCATCGAGCGCCCGGTGCTCGCGCTCGTCGGAGATCACCTGTTGATGCACTCGGACACCCTCGAATACCTGCACTGGGGCGCCGACATCGCGTCGATCAACGAGTCGGTCCAGAAGGTCCTGAAGTCCGACGACATCGTCGAATGGTGGGAAGTCTGGCGGCGTATGACGACTCGGTATGCGTTCCGGGGGCCGCAGGGGGAAGAGGTGGCGGATGACGTTCTGTCCGCTTTGGGCGGTTCGCAGGTCGTGCATGGGCACTCGGTGATCGCTGACCAGGTCGGGCGGCTGCCGGTGGAGATCGAGGGGCCACATCTGTACGCGGGTGGGAAGGCGTTGGGCGTCGACGCCGGGGTGTTCGTCGGCGGGCCGTGTCTGGTGGTCGAACTGCCTTGGCCGTCGGAGTAGTTCAATGTCGGTCGCGGAGGTCCGGGCGTTGGTTGGCGCAATCGCCGATTCAGCACCTGTCAGTAGTGCGGCTCTGCTCGCTGACCAGATTCAAGCCAACGCGGCCTCACTCGACACGTTGACGCGTGGCTCCGGTAGAGAAGACGTGCGAGCGGCGGTTGACGAACTCCTCGCTGCCGCTGTCCTGGTGCGAGACGCGGGTGTCGCATTCGCGGAAATGTCCGAACTCTGTCGATCTTGGGCTGCGAACGGGTAGCGCGTGTCGGTCGAGCGGTTGGCCAAGGCCATCGGCGAGTGTCTCTCGCTGCCGGTGGATGAGCTGCGCGGCCTCGGGACCTGGGTTGATGACCACGCCGCGCCGCCTCTGCACCGGCTCGCGCTTGAGTCCGCGCGACCGGAACTCGCCCAAGCAGTCGTGGCCCTCGGCGTCGCTCGCGAAGCGATTGACCGCGCTCTCCTTTTGATCGACTCGGCCACGCTCACGATACGGAGCTATAGCGCCGAACTTGTCGGTGCCGTTGGCGCGTCTGCCAACGTTGTGCCAAGCCCGGCACGACCCGATCGGCGATACGACGAGGTTCGGCGTCGCCTGCCGCCGCCGGTCCCAGGTGGTCGGACGGTAGGTGCGTGGATTGACGACGACGGTGTCGAGCATGAGTTGGTCAGCGGCAATCGCGACGAATGGTTCGCCGTGGCAGCCGCGTATGCCCGGGAGCGCGGTTGGGTAAAGGGCCGCGCGGTCCTCGGATTGGCCAGACACGTAGAGGTCAAGTTCGCGATGCGGATGAGGGCCCGCGACCTCCAGCGTCGACCAGGTGATCCGCCGATCAAGGCGACCATCGTGATCGATAGACCGCCGTGCGGTGTCGTCGTGCCGGGTGAGTGGACCTGTGACGGCACGCTGGACGACTGGCTCCCGCCGGGTGCGACACTGACCGTGATCGACCGCGACGGCACTCGATACACCTACCGGGGAACCGAGGAAGCATGACGATCGAAGCCCGATACCGCACCCTCATCGACGGGCGTGTAGGCGAGGAGGTCCTTGATCTCCCTGAGGATGGCATCGGCCGCCTGCGAGAGGCACTGGCGGATGCGCCTTTCGGCGTCGCGTTGCGGCAGGCCGGGCCGGACTTCGTCAGTGAACTGGTGGTGGGGGTCCAGGGAGATCTCGGCGCGATCTATTTCACTGATGAATCCGGTTCTTGGTACACGGCGGGCCCAACGCCGGATGATGAAGGACCCGTCTACGCCGAGGTCGACTTCCCTGGCCACAGCGAACTGCCCGCGAGCCGCATCATGGCCGCCGTGGACGAGTACCTGCGGTCGGGTGTGCGGCCTGCCTGCGTGCCATGGCAGGTCGATCCGTATCAGGCCTGAGTCACCGAGTCGATGAACGCCGACCAGGTGGTCGGCGGGACGGCCAGGTTCGGGCCGTCGGCGTTCTTGGAGTCTCTGATGCCCGCGTGGTCGGGTGTGAGGGCGACTTCGACACAGTCGTTGTCCGTGCCGGAGCTATAGCTGCTCTTGCGCCACCCGCCACGTGTCATCCCACTTGCCTTCCGACCGGTCGTACTCGTCCGCCAAAGTGGCGATGAGTACCCGGGATTCTTCCGCATCCAGCGCGACGTCGGCTATCTGGCGGAGGAGTGATCGGTGGAGTTCGACATGCTCTCGATCTTCGAGGAACACCCCGGTGACGGCACCGTCCAGGAACACCAGTGGGCGGTGTCGGAGGTAGCCGAAGTACAGGAAGGAGCCACCGAACAACGTCTCGTGGCGGGCGGCCGACGGAACGATGCGGATCCCGATGTTCCATTGGTCGGCGAAGAAGAGCATTGCCAGCAACTGCTCGGCCATGACCCGGTAATCGCCGACCTCAAGGCGCAACGCGCGTTCGTGGATAAAGAAGGTGAACTTGGCCGGACGGTTGCGGAACAAGATCTTCTGTCGCTGGAGCCGCGCTTCGACCCGTGCCGCGCGGAAGTCGTCGGTGAGGTCCTTGCGGGCGAACAAGGCTTGGATGTACGGCTCGGTCTGCAGCAGACCGGGGATCACTTCCGGCTGGTAGCTCGCGACTCGAGTCGCGGACGCCTCGTGGAAGATCAGTGAGCGCATCGAGTCCGACATCCATTGGCCGCTGGGGCACAGCCAATGTCCCCGACCGCTATTCAGCTCCCGACAGAACTCGGTCAGGCGTTGCACGTCCTTGAAACTCGCTCCGCACGCGGCGAGGAAGTGCACGACTTCGATCTCGGATGTCGCGGCGCGGTTGCCCAGTTCCAAGCGGTTGAGGGTCGGCGGGGACTGGCCGATCCGTTCGCTGAGTTGGATCAGAGTCAGACCCGCCGCGACGCGGTGGGTCTTGAGCAGATCACCCAGTTCGCGCGCACCCGCGCCGTTCGTTGCTCCCATTCCCCACACGGTAGGGAGATCCGGGGCCCCGTCGCGTGCTCTGAGCCCCGAATCCACCCCATCGCGCGAGCCGTTTCAGACTCTAAAACTTGGCCTACCGGACCGGGACGATTCGGGCGCCCAGCGGTACAAGAGACACCGGGATCATCTTGAAGTTCGCGATTCCCAACGGAATCCCGATGATCGTGATGCACAGCGCGATACCGGTGACGATGTGCCCGATCGCCAGCCACCAGCCCGCGAAGACGATCCAGATGATGTTGCCGAGCAGCGACGCCACCCCCGCCTCGGCGCGCGGTTCGATGGTCCGGCCGAAGGGCCAGAACGCGTAGTTGGCGATCCGGAACGACGCGAGGCCGAAGGGGATCGTGATGATCAGGACGCAGCAGATGATTCCCGCGATCAGGTAGCCAATGGCCATCCAGAACCCGCAGAACACCAGCCAGATGAGGTTCAGCAGCAGTCGCACCTGTCCCATTGTTCCTGTTTCGCGCCGAGGGCCGCCACAACGGGCAGGATGGGGGCGCACTCGCCAGACAAGGAGACCGCCATGTCGCTGCCCAGCTACACCTCCGGCACCTCCACCGTTCCGCTCCTCGGCGACACCATCGGTGGCAACCTCGACCGCACGGTCGCCGCCCACGCCGACCGGGAAGCGCTGGTCGACCGGGCTACCGACCGCCGTTGGACCTACCGGGAACTGGCCGACGAGGTCGACAAGGTCGCGCGCGGGCTGCGGGCGAAAGGGGTCGGCAAGGGCGACCGGGTCGGGATCTGGTCGCCGAACTGCGCGGAGTGGGTCTTCGTCCAGTACGCCACCGCGAAGCTCGGCGCGATCCTGGTCAACATCAACCCGGCCTACCGGGTCCACGAACTTGAGTACGTCCTCAACCAGGCAGGCGTCCGCACGCTCGTCGCCGCGCCGTCCTTCAAGACCTCCGACTACGCCGCGATGATCGACGAGGTCCGGCCGAGGTGCGCTGGGTTGGCCGACGTCGTGCTGGTCGGGCGGGACTCGTGGGACACGCTTATCGCCGCAGGACACGGTCAGAGCCTTGAAGGCATAGAGCTGTCCGCCGACGACCCGATCAACATCCAGTACACCTCGGGCACCACGGGCTTCCCCAAGGGCGCGACCCTGTCGCACCACAACATCCTCAACAACGGCTTCTTCGTCGGCGAGCTCTGCAACTACACCGAGCAGGACCGGATCTGCGTCCCCGTCCCCTTCTATCACTTAAACGGTTCTCAACCGGAATGATAGCCGATCTTTCCCAATGGCCGTGCCGGGGCCTACAGACTGACGCCAACCCAACCAGCGAACGATGCGAGACTGTCCGACTTGCGTCGCTCGGCTTCTGCGATGCCGCGCACTGTCTCGCGAACCGAGGGGTGTAGTCGCGTCTGCTGAGGCGCGACCTTGCGCGCGCGGTTGAGCGCGTCAAGGGCCTTGTGTGGGTGCCCTGCCAGCAGCCAAGCGCGCGCGGTGTCCTGCCAGTGGTGACCAACTCGGGGAGGTGCGATGCCTGTCGGCAGCTCTAGCGCTGAACCCGCCTGTGCGGCTTTGCCAGGGTCGCCAGCTTCCAACTCGACTGCGCACGCGTGGATACCCACGTTGCCGACGCCGAACAAGGTTCCGTAGTGATCACTCTCTCCGGTGATCCGTTCTGCGAGCTTCTGAGCCTCGGCGATGTGCGCGCGAGCAACATCCGGCTTTCGGCCTCGGGCCGCAGCGATTGCACCGCACAAGTGGCTGTAGCCACGTACGACCGTGGCACGGTCCCCATCACCCGAGACCACTGACAGGCCCGCATCCACCAGCGACAGACTGACGTCGGTCGCGTCCAAGTACATGAGCAGTCGCGCGCGCTTGACCTTCGCCTGAGCGACATACAGGGGGTCGCTTGCCTGTGCCGCGACCGATTCAAGGCGATCCACGGCGGGGAGCGACAGTGCCGTGTATCCGAACCGCCGACATAGCCGCTCAGCGGTGACGTATCCAGCCGCTAGAAGCGAGTAGATGTCGCCCTGTTCCGTCTCGGACGTCGTCTCGCGCAGCGCTCCGTACAGTTGACGCATAAGAACTGGCAGTCGTTGCAGCGCGAGGCGACCGTTGTCGTTCCTGTAGACACGATGAACCGCGGCCATCTCTTCCGCCATGTCGGCGAACGCGATCGGTGGGGCCGGACGGACATAGGTGCCTTCCGTCAGGATCGACCGGAGTTCGGTCATGCCCTCTAGACGGCCTTCCTCATCAAGCGTGTCCCGGTACGGCGTCCCGGTCAGTTCCTCCGGCTCTAGGCGCAGCACGCGTGCAACAGCGGCCGTGAACGCAGGGGATGCGGGCTCCCGGCCCTGTTCGACGGCACGCACGTATGACACTGAGTAGTTGGATGCGACCGCCAATTGGGTTTGCGTTAGCCCGATCAGCTTGCGGTTGGCCGCAACGCGGCTACCGATCGAAACCGACTCTGTCATGTCGACACCTCTCACGTGGCTAGCACCAGCATACGGCGTTCCCCCGAACGGACTGTTACATCACTGGCACTTCCACATGTCGGAATTCCGTAATCTTCAAGATCGGCAGATCGGACCGGTTATATGAATCCGGCGTAGGAAAGAGAGTAGTACGCGGTGGCGAACCTGGGGAGAGTCGCGTGAACGGCACACTTGTAATCATTCTTGGCGCAGTCGCCGTACTTGTGGGCGGGCTGGTGGTGGTAGCTGTCCTTAACCACCTCGACGAGTGCGCAGAAGTCTCGTTTCAACGCGAAATTCAACAGCGCCCAATTGTTAACGCAGCCTACCGCGTACATCGTGTCCAGGACGGTTACAAAAATGATCACCGGTGTGGTGGCAACTTCCCTCGGAAGCGTGACCCTAATCTGTTGCATCCTGCGCGAGAGGCGATTGAGGCGGGAATTACGAGCGCGATGCTCGGTAGTCAACGCGATTACGAGTACGCGTCAGAGCGCAACGGCGTGTGGCGAGTTACGGGACTTCTCCAAGATATTGGCACATGATTTGGCTTCCGGTGCTGAGCGAATCTATAAAGCGGCCTGCTGCGACGTCCTATAGGTGAGGTGTGTTTCATGATCGCAACGTATGTGTATCTCCGCAGCCCGAGCGTCACCCACTCTAGGGATGTCGTGGAATCCAGGATTCGCCGATGGTGTGCCGCCCGTGACCGGGTGGTAACTCTTTTCGCCCTCGACGCGGGGGACGATCCCGATTGGAACAATCGACCCGCGTTCGGCAACATCCTTGGTGTATTCGCATTGACGAAGCAACCCAAGGCCGATGTGGTTGTACTCGACTGGGAACAGCTTTCCGCTGATCCATCCGTGGCAGCCGAGATGATCACTGCTATCGGGGACGCCGGAAGTCGGATTGAGTTCATTGCTGGTGGCGCTCCCGACGTCATCGAGTTGGCATCGTGAGTATCCCCCGGGAATTCAAGCCGGGATACAGGTTCGTGCTGGGTGAGTTGACCCTGATCAGTCAAGCGATTGTGGGCTACGCCGGGCCGATGGTGGACGCCTATGAAGATATGGGCGATCCGGTCGATTCATTTACTGAACTTGCTTTGGCCGAACACATGATGAAGGTTGGCCATCTCCTAAACATGCTGGCGACCCAGCGGATGCAGCACACTTCAAAGTCTGAGGAAGAATGCAAATCACCATCGTTGCCCAAAACTTGAATCACGGCGGACTCACGCCCACGGATGACGGCTATAAAGATCGCTGGCCGTTGATCTTGGACCGGATCAGATCCGCGTCACGCCTCCCGGACGTCGTATTGCTTTGCGAGACGATGGGTTGGGAGTTTGAAAGGCACAGCCGCTTGGCACGCGCCATGCGCGATCTTGACATGGAGGCGATGCCGCTCCCGCGCGGTCGTAGCCGAGACGGCACCGCCTTGTTGTATCGACACAAGACCATGGGGCGGTGGCTCGCTTGGGACGATGAGTACTCGTCAGAGATGTACCACGGATTCGGCGTGGCAGCTTGGGATGTCGGACTCCCTGCGCCGCTCTCCATTGCGTCGGTGCATATTGACCCCTTCCGCAAGTACATGCCCGTGGATGAGGCGTCCATGATTTCGACGCGCGCACTGCGGAACGGGCCGTACGCGATCCTGGCAGGGGACGTCAATTTTCCACCCCCGCGCGGGCCTGAGCCGCTTTATAAGAACATGCAGCCCTACAACATCGCGAGTCGCACGGTCCTCACAGATCCGTCGCTGGGACTCGCGCGTGAGCCATATCGCGATGTTGCATGGATGCTCGAAGCCACCGCGTTTCATGATGTCGCTTGGGAGTGGTACGACCGCACCGGGGATGACCTCGCCCTTGCGCGTACGGCTAGTGATGACCGGGTGGATCAGGGGTGGGTGACGACCCCACTTCTGAAAAGCATCACCGGATATCGCGTCCTAGACGCGCCTTCCGGTGCAAGCGATCACCTCGGTTTTGAGTTCACGTTAGATCTGTCACTCGTCTAATCTGGAGGAAACAAGTGGCTGGGCACATCGAAGAGGCGGCGGGCGCGCTCAACACGGCGGGGCAGGCGGTGCCGATTGAGCACTTGATGGCCGCGAGTGGACAGGTTCCGTCCGTCGTCGCCGCTATTCAGCAGGCAGGGGGCGCGGCCGGGGAAGAATTGGCACAGATCGCTCTAGCACTTCAGGCCGAGATTGACACTCTAGCCGGGCGGTTTGTGGAGTTGCGGCAACGGCTTGAGGCTGCGGCACAAGCGATTATGCGCGGTGGGTATTGAGAACCCGGGGGCAGCGGTAGTGCCCGTCCGCCGCCAGGATCGACCGGGCCGCCGAGCGGTGAGCCCAAAAAGGGGAAGCGATCCGGGTTCGGCGATCTCCCGCCCGAGGTCAGAGCAAAGATCAAGGCCGGGCAGGACTTCAACAAGGACAATCACCATCGGTATCCCGTGAATGAAGCGATCTTGGACAACAACAAGGTGCTTGACTCGTACAAGCCGGATCAAGAGATCGTCTCGCGCAAATACACTCAAATTTCGGAGATCAAACCGGAGACGTTCCGCGGGTATCTCGGTGAACTGATCAATAAGTACGCGCCTGGTGAGACGATCAAGAATTCACCGTCCATGCGGGAGAAGTATCCCGACGTGGTGGGCAAGGAACTTGCGGGGCGCTTCTACCTAGAAGTTCCCCCGCAAACGTCGTCGGTTCCCGATTGGGCGATCCGGGCGGCGCGTAGCCTTGGTATCATCATCCGCGACAGCGAGGGCCGGATCTATGGATAGGTCAGTGGAGGAGCGCAGTCCGATGGGGTGGACATACTGCAAGCGATGGAATTTCCTCACAGAGGAACCCATCGGCCCTATGAGTGAGGCCGCTGCGCAAAGGCTACATGACGCGGAGAAGTATTTCACTGCGGTCCGAATTGAGGACGGTGAAGTGACGCTCGCCGAGGTCAATCCGGCGCTCGGGTACGTGGGTGTGCGCTTTCTGGACGACCACGGCCGCCGCGCGCTGGATTATCGCTTTCGGCGGCAGGGCGACGGCAGGATGTTTCTTGTCGAAATGTTGTTGAATCGCTATGGTGACTCGGTTGCGCGCGGCGACCACGCGACACCGATTGAGATCGAACACATCTATTTCGGTCCTGACGGTGTTGTGCGAACCGAGACGACCGACACCGCTACCGATGAGGTCGAGACGGTCGATACTCACTCAGTCGACGTGTCAAGTCACTGGGAAGCCGTGCCCGCGTTCGGCGACTATGACTCGATCGCCCGCCACGAACGCGAGTAAGAAGATGGACGGACCGAGGCCCCCGCCTGCGCGCGATTGCATGGGCGGGGCCTCGGCCGTTCGTTGGCTAGACAGCCGCGCAGGCGGATTGGTTGCGGAGCTTGTTGAACGCGGCTATCGAGTAGTCCCGGGATGACCTGACGGTGACGCTCACGAAGTCCACGCCCATCTTTGTCGCTACCTCGCGTGCTGCGTCGCAGATCGGTACGGCGTCGGCCCCTTGGTCCTTTTCGAGAGTGGTGCGGACGATCACGGCTTGGCCGGACAACTCGGCTGCGGAGACCGCCGAGTACCACGGCGCCGATCCGTGTGCGGCCTTGAACGCGTCGCCGAATCCTGACGGTGCCGTGTTTCCCTCGGCGGGTGCGGTGGTTGAGCTGGTCGCGGCGGATGACGATGCCGGGGTGGTATCACCGCAGCCGACCACTGTGAGGGCCACAGCGGCGAGCACAGGGGCGAGTAACGCGCGCATCGGTATCGGGGTCCTTCCGTCGCGGGTGGTCCGCGTGGTTATCGGATGTCGGTATTGACCTGTTACTTGGTGTGCGCACCACAAACGGCAAAGACCCCCCGCCCGGTATCGGGGCGAGGGGTCTGCGTCATTTGGCTACGCGCGTTTGCCTGCTGCGGCGAATGCGGGGAGCGATGGTGTGCGCTTGGCGGTGGCCTTGCGTGTCCGCTTGGGCGTCTCGGCCGGTACCGCGTGCGCGGTGTGGAACGCCTCTTGAATCGCGCTCGGGATTCGGCCTCGGTCGCTTACCGGGTGGCCTTGCTTCTGCGCCCACTCGCGGATCGCTTGGTTCTGTTCGCGGTTGGCGAGGTCGGGCGTGCCGTTGCCGAGGCCACGCTTGAGCCTGCCGCCCGTGCGCCGCGCCCTGCTCACGTAGCCGCCGAGGGCATCGCGGAGCTTGGCCGCGTTCGCCTCGGACAGGTCGATCTCGTATTCCGCACCGTCCAATGCGAACGCCACGGACTCGGCCGCCTCGGCCCCGTCCAGGTCGTCAACCAGTGCTGTCGTTACAAGTTGTGCCATGTCAAATCCCCAGTTGTTGATGTCTCTACCATCCCATTAGTACAGAGGTGGGGGCCTCAAGGCAAGCGGTTAGGATCTTGCGAAATACCGCGCAACAAAGGGAAAAGCGGCCACCCTGTCCCGATTGGCGGGATTCACGGGTGGCCGCTTGTCGTGAAACTTGTTCAGAAATCCTTGTAACGGTGCTCAACCCTCGCATCGACTTCACCTGAGCCGAACACGCCATAGTCGCCTATGTCACCGATGATGTAGCGCCGGACATCGTTGGTGATCTCGGCGCGCGTCTTGGCGCCGAACGTCCCGGCCCAATCGCTCGGGTCTGCCAGGGTGACTGTGAACGCCACTGTCACGCGTAGCGGCTTGGGCGCGCTCACTTGCCCTCCCGGGTGTCGAACATGCTCGGCGCGTAGGTGGCCGCGAGATCGCGGATGTGCGCCTGAACCTCGGGGTGAAGATCGGCCGGGGCGGTGCGGTCCGCGTCCCATCCGAGGATGACCGCAGTGCCGATCACGTACTTGTCCGCGAAGTCGAACACGGCGTCGTGCATCACCGAGGTGGCAATGTCGTTGATCACGCCACCGAGAAGCGGCGCGATCGGGTTGGAGTAGAACACCGTGGGGTACTCCCAGACCTGACCCGGCAGGAAGGTCCACGCGTCCGCGCCCTCGGGCTTGGTGGCTTTGAGCGACGTGAACAGCTCGGCGGGCGCGGTCACCTCGGTCACGGTGCCGTCCACGTTCACGGCGAGGCCAGTAACGGTGTTGGGGGTCATTGGCTGTGTCCTCTCGGTTGTCTCGTGTCGACACGGCGAGGCTTGAGGCGGGACCGCAAGCCGCACCGAATCGGCACCGACTCAGGACCAGTCGGGCGGGTAGTGCCCCGGGCCGTAGCAGTTCGACGCGGACAAGCCGTGGTCACAGGTGGGGTACAGCAGGTCCGAGAGGCGTGGGTGTCGCTCGGGGTCCACGGTGGGCGCGTCGGGGTTCCAGTCGTGGAACGCGCGGGTAGACGAGTGGCGTTCGATGTAGGTCACGGCCTGTGCCTCGGAAGCGAAGCTGACCCGCATCGAACGGCGGTCGGAGCACAGCGACACCTCAAGGACGATCGCGTCACCCGGGTCTGCCGCGCGCATCGCCTCGAACACGGTCACCGCTACCTCGGCGTAGCGCTCATGCGCGGGGTGGTCGGAGGAGTCCGAGCCGTACTCATCGCCGACCGGCTCCCATCCCACGTGGACGTCGCCCCACCACTCGGTGACCGGGTGTCCCTCGGCCGCCATGACCTCGGCCGTGAACACACGCGCGGCCTCAACGATGGACTCGGCCGAGGCGACCCACCACGCCGAGCCCTTGGGGTCGAGTGCGTCGGACACCAGCGCGTCCCAGCGGGCGGTGAACGTGCGGGCGGTGTTGTCGTCCATGGGGTTCCTCTCCCGGTTTTGGCTTGCTGTCCAGAGGTTATCCACGCAAGCACACTTGTGTCACTCGGTTGTGGTGTGCACCACAGACGCAAGTGTGCTTGCGTGACTCGGTCAAAGGTAGGCCCTTCTCGTGTCTTCTGAATTCGCGCTGTCGAGTGCGGCGACCAGTCGACCCGCGCGGTTGGGGCTGACGCCAAGCGTCGCCGTGATCTCTCGGCGTGGCGGGGTCTTGCCGTTGTTGGCAGCGATCATCTTGCGCAGCTCGGCCACCAGTTCGGCGTCACTGCGTCGGGGCCGGGTGACCGCGGTCGCGGGCTTGCGCGGTGGTGTCGGCTTGGTCGTCTCGATCGCGGGGGCTGATTCCGGGGTCACGGTCTCGGCGGCAGCCTCGGCGTTGATCCGCGCCCGCTCAGCCTCGGCCGCCAACCGGTCGGCCTCGCGTTGCTGGCGTATCAGTGCGGCGAACTCGGCTGAATACCGTTCCTCGAATGTGGCAAGGGTGATCACCAAGGCGGGGATGCCCGCGTGGAACAGCGCCGCGACCCAGTGACCGGCGATCACCGACCCCGCAGTGTTGAGCGCGAGGCAGAACAGCGAGGCGAACCACCGCAGCGGCCGGGCGGCCCGGGAGTCCAGGCCCGCGTCAGACAGGGCGGCCGTCCCGCGCAGTGAGGCCACAAGACCAACGTCGGATGCGAGGGGGAACAGCACTGCCACGTACCACGCGGTGCCAAGGTCGATCAGGAGTTTGGTGCCCTCGCCCAACGATGTGAGCATGGCAAGCACGGTGGCGGCCCACAGCCACGGCATGAGGGCACGGCGCTTGGCGTCCAGCTCGGTCACCGTCGTGTGCATCGGGAAGTCCTCTCGGGGGGGTGTCGGGTGGCAAGGCACAAGTTAGTCACGCAAGCACACTTGCGTCACTCAGTTGTGGTGCGCACCACATACGCAAGTGTGCTTGCGTAACGACAAATGGCCCCACCCTCGGACTGAGGGCAGGGCCATGTCAGGTGGTGCGCGGCGCTAGTGCACTGTGCCGCCATAGGTGTACACGCGAAGATGACCAAGCCACGGGTCATGGACGAACGTGCCTGTGTCCAGGTAGCGCGCCACGCGGAAAGGCGCGAGCTGGTTCCCCGCGACATCGAAGGCTGGGACCGGGTTCGGTACGGGTACCCGGAACTCATGCATGGGGTCGATCCGAAATAGGTAGCGGTCGCGCGGGCCGCCGACTGTGAGGACCAGGCGCCCGACTTCACGCCTCACGACAGGACACTGCCGGTCAGGATGTAGTCCGCCACCTCGGACACGTAGCGGTGCCCCCGGCCGCCGAGTGCCTGTGCCGCGATCCGCACGGCCGCAGCGCGCTCGGCTTGCTCGGGCGTCAATGGCGTGGCGCTCGGTGCGAGGTCCCCGCCGAGCCGCAACATGTCGCAGTCATCGGCGGCCCGGGTCAGGCTGGTTGCCAAGCCCTCGGCGTCCGCGTGGGACAGCAGTACGGAGTACCGCGCGCCGTCTGCCGGGTTCTCGGCGACGTACACCGTGTGGTCCTCGGACCCCTCGGCGACGAACAGTGGTCCGAACGTTCCCGCCTCCCGGCCCTCGGGGTCGACGATCAGTTCACGGATCTCGGCCGCTGCCTCGCGGGCCTCGCTCGGCCGCATCTCAAGCTCAGCCCCTTGGCCGCTGTCCCCGGACTTGATGACGACCAGGACACCGACGCCGATGGCGGACACGGCCACGGTGTCGTCAGGTTCTTCCTGGCAGGCATAGACATACATTCGCTCTCTCCCCAGAGAATTGGTCAATTGCCGATGAGGGCGCCGAGCTTGGCCAGCGCGGTCCGCTTGGACTTGTTCACGCTCTGCCGGGTGACGCCAAGGACGCGCGCGGCCTCATCCTCGGCCAGCATCGGACCGTCAACGCCGAACAGAAGGTCGATCACCTCACGTTCGCGCGGAGCGAGTTCGCCTGCCTTAAGCAGCGCGCGAACGGTCTCGATCACCTCCACACGTTCAAACGCGTCCACCGCGGCCGAGTCGCCAAGCGTGTCGGCCAGCGGGTAGCCCTCGCGGTCAACCGAGTACAGATCGTCCGTCGCGGAGAACATGATCTTGTGAACGTCCCAGAACGTGGCCAGCGTCCAGCCGTGCCGCTCTCGGGCGAACGTCGCAGCCGCGATCAGGTCGTACTCGCCGTCCGCGTCCGCCGTGACTCGCAGCGCCTGCCTGAGCTTCTGCGTCAGCCGGGTCGGGTCGGTTGGCTTCCCGGGCGCCTGCGTGCACGCGACGTTGAGGCAGTGCGCGAACACGGCCTTGCCGATGTACGCGCCGAGGTTGCACCCGAAATCGTCCGCGATCTTGCCTGAGCGCGCGTCGGTGATCAGGCGTACCGCGCCCTCTTGGTGAAGGTCGTCGCGGTCCATCGCCGAGGACCCCACCGCCCGACCGGCCACCCGATCCAGGTCAGCCGCAGCCCGGACGTACAGCGGCCCCTCGGCGGTGCGGTCGCCGTTGGCCACGGCCGCCACCAGCTCGGTGACGTCACGCGGGTCGGCCCACGCGGCAGCGGCGCAGGTGTTGCGGGCAAGCGCGCCCAGCATCTCCCGCAGCGCGGCACCCCTAAACGCGGCTTGCTTCCCCACGTCCAAGCCGCGCCGAAACTCATCACTGAATGTGCGCACAACTGGCGAACAGTCCACCAAAACGGTCACAGAAAGTAAGCACCATCCTCCGTTAGAACGTATGTTCGAGCAGACGTGTCGCCAACCTCGAACATACGCAAGTGATCATGCGTATGCGTGCACCTATCCGCAGCGATCTCGCTGCTAGGCCATTCGTGTATCTCGGTTTGATAACGGACCTTTGCGGCCCGTAACGCGCCCTCCGGCAATGGATCGCCACGTCACCGCCAACACCCGCCGAAACCAAGATCAACAACCGGGCGAAGGGCGGGGTAAATGACGGCCTACGCACCAGTAGGGGTGTGCGTAACCGCAGTCAGGGGGTGACTCATTTCACAGCGGGTTGTCGGTTGTGTTGTGTCCACGGTGTCTGGATGAACCCCGCTGTAGGCGCGCTCCGCCGAACGGACGGCCGACGACGCAAGCTCGGCGTTGAGGACCGCCTGAATCGCGGCGCTACGTGCAAGGTCCAGCTCATCGGCCACGCCCGAGTCGATCCGCGCGAACACCACGGCCTCGGTCGGACGCGGCGCCCCGTTGGTGATCACAGGCGGGACGTGCCCCGGCTTCTCGGTCGCCACCGCGTCCGCGACCGGCGCCCATCGACCGAACGCGTCGGCCGCCTGCCGCAACCGCGCCGCGACCGTGGCGAAATCCTGAGAACGCATACCCATATCTCAATTCCTCCCTATCGGTATTCGTCGTGTGCTATGGCCAACAATTCATCGGCCATGTGCAGGTATTGAATGGCAGCCCACAGCTTGGTCGGGCTGTCCTCGAACAGGCCGATTCCGGCGTTGCACGAATGGCACAGCAGGCCCCGCACCAAGCCGGTCCCGTGGTCGTGGTCGACAAACAGTCCACGCGGTAGCTGGTCCTCGTGTTGGCCGCAGATGGCGCACCGATATCCCTGTGCGCGGCGCATCTGGTCCACCTCGGCGGCCGACACTCCGTATCGCGCGCGTAGTCGCCGGTCGCGCTCGGACTCGCGGTTGAGGACGGCTCGGCGAGCCATCCGCGCTAAAGCCTGGTCACGGTTGGCGAGGTGGTAGCCCGCGCGACACGCCTTGCAGTAGGGGTGCAACCCGTCCGGCCGGGAGTGGTCGCGGTGGAACTCGGCCACCCGCAGCTCGTCGCCGCACTTGCCGCAGCGCCTCATCCGGTCAGCAGCGAGTCCCAGAGCGCACCCGCGCGCACACGCTCAATCTCATTCAGTGCAGCCCAGTGACCCGGCCACCACTCGGCCAGTGACTTGCCGCCCTTGCTCAGGTTGCACCGCGCGCAGCTCGGCGCGAGGTTCCACGGCGCGTCGTCCCCGCCAGCGACCAGCGGCCACACGTGATCAATGTGGGCCACACGGTCACCGCAGTAGATGCACCGGTCCCGGTAGACGCGTCGCAGCCACGGAGTGTCCACCGGTATGGCGTGCGCGTGCCGATCGGCAGCCCGGATCTTGTGCCCGGCTGCCCGAGACCGTTCCCGCGCAGAGCCGAACGCCCGGTGGGCTTGGTCGTCCCACTCGGCGAAGTAGCGACGTGACGTCCGGGCAAGTACGTCCAAGAGACGCCCGGTTGTGGTGCGCACACCAACATCAGCGATGGCCAACCGCCCGATCGTGTCTGCCCGCAACGCGATGTGATGCGCGTGCGCCTGGTCCTCTCGCGCCGCCAGGTCTCCGTACTGCGCGCGCGTCCGGGCCAAGGCATCCCGCCGAGTGGCCTTGAAGTGGGCCGCCGCGTGCGTCCGGCAGAGAAACGCCTTGCGCGGCCACTGAACGATGTAGGGCCGGACCCCGGTGGTCGTGCCGCATCGGCTACAGCGCATCGGCGGCCCCCGTCCGCGGTCCAGGGATCGCGCGGTCCCACCGCGGTTCGGCCATCCACGCGCCGTGGTCGCGGACCTGACGCAGGCGCCACCGTGTGCGGCAGTTGTCGCACTCCCACACCGAGCCCTTGTGTGCCTCGGCCCGCCGTATCTCCTCCGTGCTCGGCGTCGGACAGTCGTGCACCATCTCGACCCATGCCATCTGTGTCCCCTTTCCTTATGCCGCAGCGCCGTAGAGCGATCCCCAAGACCAGCCGCCAACCTCAAGATCGGTGGCCAGCGGAACGCCGAAGAAGTCGTCAACCGCCATCAGTCGCGCCACCTCGCGGCCCACGTCCTCGGCGTCTGCCTTGGGCGCGGTGAACACCACCTCGTCATGCACGGGCAGCCGCAGGAACTCGGTCAGCCCCGCCTCATCCAGCCGTAGCAGCGACTCGGCGAGGACATCCCGCGCCGTGGACTGAACGACATAGTTCGTGGCCGCGTACAGCCGCCTACGGTCCAGGGGGATCACGCGGCCCGAGGGAGTGGTCACTTCCTTGCGCCCGTACTGCGCGCGTTCCTCAAGGCGACGCGAGAACCGGACGATGCCCCGGTACACCCGGTCGTACTGCTTGATCGCGTGCCGAACCTGAGCGATCGGTGCGCCGGTCTGCCGGGCGAGAGTGGTCGGGCCGCCGCCGAACAACTTGCCGAACCCGACGCCTTTCATCAGGTTGCGCTGTCGCTTGGTGAAGTCCGGGCCGTAGACCAGTTCCGCCGTGTAGCCGTGCAAGTCGTGGCCCGCCAGGATTGCCGCGATCATGACCGGGTCCTTGGACAGCGCGGCAATGACGCGCATCTCCACGGCCTGGTAGTCGACCGACCCGACAACCCATCCGAGGTGATCGGCCACCATCGCGCGCCGGATGCGCCATTCCTTGGACGGAAGCTGTTGCAGCGGTGGCCCGGAGATCGACATTCGCGCGGTCCGGGCCTTGAGCGCGGCGATACTCGGGTGGATGAACCCCGCCGAGTCCTGCCCTCTGATCATTGCGTCCACATAGGACGTCTGCCATTTGCCCGCGCGCTTGGCCCGCAGAACCGCCGCCGCAAGCGGGTTCGGATCGCGGGCGCCGATGCGTTCCCAGTCCCGATCCAGGTCCGCAAGCGGCATGAGGACTTCCTTGTCCACCTTCAGCGCGCCGCTGTCGGTGGTCTCGGTCAGTTCCTCGCCCATGCCGAGCAACGCGGCCGACACCTGTGCCGGAGCGTTGACCGAGCCGACGCCGAACATCGCGGCCTGCCCCGTCCAATACAGGGCGTCCGTCACCAGCTCGGCCCGCAACTGGTCCAGGTACTCGGGATCGACCCGCATCCCCTTGCGTTGCATCTTGGCGCACACCAGGGCAACGGCCCGCTCGAACTCGGCCAACCGCGTGAACCCGCGCTCGGCTACCTCGGCCGCCAAGACCTCATACAGGCGCGACGCGTAGATGACGTCCAGGCCCGCGTATAGCAGATACAACGGGTGATCCAGCGGGATCGCGGCCCATCCGGTGGCCTTGGTGTGCCCGATCTCGCGGAACGCCGCGTACAGGCCCGCCGCCGTGTCGGCCGCCTCGGGGTCCACGTACCGCGTGCTGTTCGCCTTGAGGCCCTGCCCGGTGCCGCCGTCCTCGGGGCCGCGCGGGTCGCACAGGTGGACCAACACCGTCGTGTCCGTGGTCCGCATCCACAGATCGGTCAACCCGACGTTGAGATGCCGGTTGACCACCAGCGCGTCATAAGTGGCGTTGTGCACGGTGAACGCAGGATGTGACTGCAAGGCCCACCGGGTCGCCGAGCGGGCGCGGTTGGCCTGCCGTAGGTCTTGGCCCTCGGTGTCCACGGGGATCACGTAGGCGGTGTCCCTGTTGCCGAACTGGGCAACGCGCAGCCGGAACGCGTCGGAGTACCAATCAAGGCCCGTCGCCTCGGTGTCGAACGCGACGACCCGGTTGCCTTGCTCCCGCATCCACTCGCGGAACTCGGCCAGATCCTCGGCGGTCTGAACGATGTTGACCGTGACGCGTTCGCCCGCGACGCGGTGGAACATCTGCCGCACCCATCCACCTCTTTCCGTTGTCGGGCAGCACAAAGAGGCCGTACCGGGCTGTCCCGGTACGGCCTTGTGTCTTGCGCTAGTTCGCTAGGTCGTCCGCGGTGGCCTTGCGCAGCCCGCGCAACACCATGCCCGCCTTGGTCCGAACCGCGCTGATCTTGCGGTTCTCCAGTTGCTTGCGGAACGTGATCTTGCCCCACGGCTTGGTCGTGCCGCCGAGTTCGACGTCTGCCCAGTCCTCATAGGAACGGAACGCGTCCTCAAGTGTCATCCGCGCGCCCGGATCGCGGACCAGGACGCCCGGCAGGAAGCCGTCAAGGATGTCCGAGGACCGCCTGTACTCGTCCACCGCCGCGCGGACCGAGTCCGGTTCCCGCAGCCCTTCCGCGTACCACTCGACTGCCCCTCGGACCGCCCAAGCGGCAATACCAGTGGCCTCGCCGAGCAACACCCCGGGGAGTCTCGGGTCCTTGTCCGCGCCGCTGAACTCACGAATGAACGGAACCAGCCGGGTCCGCCGCCAGAATCCGTCATCCTGCCCACGGACGTCGGGTTTGTAGTTGGTGGCCATGAGCATGAGCGCGGTCGGGGAGAACGTGAACTGTCCCTTGTAGAGTTCGCGGGCCACCACCGGATCGCCCGCCGTGAGCTGTTTCAACAGGGCCTCATTGAGGCGCAACCCGTCAGACAGCTCGGACAGGACCGCCAGGCGCACACCCCGCAGCGCCGCGAGAGCCGGGTTGGCCGCGCCCGGGTCGAACGTTCGGGCCTGTGCAATCGCGGCCTGACTCATGTGCCCGGTGATCCCCTTGAACACCTCGCCGAGCGTGTTCAACAGCACGGACTTGCCGTTGCTCCCGTGGCCGTAGAACAGTGCGAAGACGTGTTCTCTGGTCTCGCCCGTGATGCCGTAGCCGATCAGCCGGGCCATGAACGCGGGCATGTCCGGGTCGTGCGGGAACACCTCGGCGAGGAACCGTTCCCAACGCGGACACCGCGCGTCCGGGTCGTAGTCCAGGTCCACGTACCGAGTCAGCCGGTCCCCGCGTCGGTGCTCCCCGAGGATGCCCGTGCGGAGATCGACCGTGCCGTTGCGGAACGTCAACAGGTCGTGCCGGACGTCGAACGCATCCACCTCGGCCCCGGTGATCGTCCGCAGATGTTCCAACGCGGCGCGAATCCCGGCGTCCATGTGCATCCGCCGCGTCCGCTTGACCGCCTCGGTGTACGCCTCGGCCTGCCGCTGTTCCTCCCGGGAACCGTCCTTGTCCCCGCGCGGCAACTCGGCCAGCTCCCGTGCCATCGCGTCGGCAACCCGGTGGCCGATGGCGCGTTCCTGGGTCGGAGACAGCACGCGCCACACCCGGCCGTCCCACGTCAGGAACCCGACCCCGTCCACGTGCGCGGTGTCCTCCCCGACGATCGTCAACGCCAACCGGGCGTTCTCGATGTCCGTCCCGGCCGTGGCCTTGACCTTGGGTCGGGGCGGCTCGGCAGGTGCGTCCGGGTCGGTCGGTGCGACCGCGGGAACCCATGCCGGGGAATCCCGAACGGCGCGGTGCAACGCCGCTGCGAACAGGTCCCCGGCCCGCTTGCGCCAGTCGGCCACGTCCTCGGCATCGGGCGGGATCACCAGCACCCGCGCGGTCACGCCGAGGGCCGCGAGGTTCGCGCCGAGCGCCGCGTTGAACGCCCGGCCGGACACGTCGTTGTCCCCGGCAAGGACGACGTCCCCGCCCGTCTGCGCCACCAACTCGGCGATCTCGGCCGCCGTCCGCTCGGCCCGCGCGAGACCGGACCCACGCACGACAACCGCCGTGTACCCGGCCGCAACCACGGTCAGCCCATCGCCCGGCCCCTCGGTCACGATGACCGTGGTGAAGCTGTCCGCCGTCCGCATGACAGCGGTCGCACCCCACCGTGAACCCTCGGGATTGGCCAGCGTCAGCCACCGGGCCGGACACCCGTTGCCGAGGTCGCGGCCCTGCAAGCCGTGCGGGCGGCCCGCCGTGTCCAGGAACGGCACCACCAACCGGGGATGCGCCAGATAGCCCGACGTGCGGAAGTCGCGGGCCTTGCCGACATCCACGGTCCCGTCATCATCGCCGAGGTGAAGCGCCCGGCCCACGTCCTCGGTGACGCCGAACCGCTCGGCCGCATAGACCGCTGCCCGAGATCCGGCGAACCGCTCGGCCGCCGCGCGCACGTACAGGCCGAGGGCCGCGAGGTCCCCGGGGCTCAGCTCGGCGACCGGGGCCGAGGACAACGTTGGTGTCCCGGTGACGCCGAACAGCTCGGCCTCGGTCAGGTTCGCGGCGGTGAGCACGTCCGGCGTGGCGCACCCGGCCCGGCAGTAGAGCAGCGCCCGGCCGTCCGGCTTGAGCGAGACGAACAGGGACGGCTTGCCGTCGTTGTGCGCGGGGCAACCGACCAGCACCCCGCCGCGCTCGTCGATGACCGGGCCGCCGCCGAGCCGGGCAATCAATGCGTCAATGTGCAACTCGGGCACCTCCTCGGGACCAGGATCGACAGCAACGCGCGCACAGCCCAAGCGCCTTGGGGCGGACACACGCCGTTGCCGAGCAACTTGATTTGATCAGTGCGGGTCAGGCCGGGAACCGCGGTCACGAACCCCAAGGGCAGCCCCATCATCCACTCGGGCAGCGCCGGATTCAGCACCCGCGCACCCCGCGCGCCCTGTACTGCCGGGGCGGGTGCCAGACGTCCGCTCAGGCGTTCCCAGTGCCGCACGGCGGGGCCGAACTCCCGCCATGGGTCACCGTCGCCGGTCAGCCGCATCACGGCAATTTCGTTCAACGGGCGAGCGTTCTGCCCGATCAGGTGCGACCGGCCGGACCGGTAGTCGCGGGCGGCCGGGGTCGGCAACAGGGTCAGTCCGCCGCTAGGTACTTGGCCGCAGCGTGCAACGTCTTCCCCGACTGCCTGCCGTTGCCCCACCTTCCCCCGCGCACACCGTGCCCATTCGGGGACACACCCGTGTCGGGCGTCGGTAGCAGCGACGAATACACGTTCGCGTGCGTGGGGAGCGCCGACGTCGGAAGCTCGAACGCTTCCCCACGCTGTGCGATACCCCAACGCGGCCAAGTCCGCGAGAACGGCGCCGAACCCTTTGGACCGGTGGCCCGCGACGTTTTCCAGGATGACGAGTCCGGGTCGTAGATGGCGAACGGCCGCAGCGACGTGCGGCCACAGGTGACGTGAATCGTCGGCCCCCATTCGTTGCCCTGCAAGAGAAAACGGCTGACACGGGTAGCCTGCGGTCATGATGTCGACTGGTTCGGCGGACGACCACGCGGCCGTGGTGATGTCGCCGAGGTTGACCAGACCCGGCCAGTGGTGCGCGTGCGTGGCGATTGCGGCGGGCTCGACATCGGCGAACCAGCGCTGTTCCACGTCCAGCACCTCGGCAACGGCCATGTCCAAACCGCCGTAACCGGAACACAGGGAACCAAGCCGGGCGGTCACCCGTACACCGCCGCGAGAAAGACCACCAGGCCGTAAGCCAGAACGGCCAACACCGCCGCGAACGCCAAGATCACGTACAACTGATCACGCGGATTCAATCCGTCGTTCCTCCGATCACGACAACGACCCCGCCGCCATCCACACAGGACAGCGGCGGGGGATGTCAGCTCAGGCAGGCTTGCCGGTCACGTCGATCACGGGCCGGGTGTACGAGACGTCCTTACCCTTCTTGGTCGTGTACTCGACCAGCTCAAGGCGCAGCTCCGCGGTCACCGGAGCGTCCTCAAGGGCCTTCTCGATCTCGCCGAGGTCGTTGACCAGCGACCACGAACCCGTGGTGAACAGGAAGTACCCGAGATCCGGTTCATCGGCGAGGCGGAACTTGAGGGTGATGTCCGGCTTGGGGCCGGTCCCCGCCTTGGCCTCGGCCTTGCGGTCGGCCAGCGACATCGGGCACCCGCACTCGGCGCCAACCTTGTCCTCTGCCGGGTGCCCGGACACGAAGTACGCGCCATCGCACACGTGGATCGGGCCGTTGTTGCCGTACAGGGCCATGCGGGACCGCAGATCGCCCGCCCGCTCGATCACGATGCCGACCGAAGCCGTGGTGGTCTCGACGTCGAACCGGTCGCGCGCTTCCTCATCGGCGTTGGTCACCACCTCGCCGCCGTACAGACCGGCGATGCGATCGGCCACGTCCTCATCGTCGGAGACGACGCGCCATTCCGAGAGTGCCAAGGGGCGACGGCCAATCACCTTGCCGCCCTTGAATTTGCCGACGACATCGTTCAGAAACGGGTTGCGCGGACGGGGTTTGGCGTCGGGGTCGGTGTCGAAAATGCGCAGTGCCAAGGGTGATCCTCCGATCAGTGGCGATGAATACCGAGGGACCGAGTAGCGCAAGTGTGCTTGCGTGACTCGGGCACGGCTAAAGGCCGAACATCCCTGGCTGCGACGCGAGGGGGTCCGGGGGGAAGAACGGGTTGCCGAGGCGGACGCGGCGCGCGGCGAAGATGTCACCGAGCTGTCTCGCGCTGGCCTCGCGACGACGCTTGTCCTCGGCGGCCTTGCGGTCGGCCTCGGCCTTGGCCTTGCCCTGGTTGCGCTGGTGGACAAGGCTGTTCAGCTCGGCCGCGATCACGGCCGCCTCGGTCGCGTCGAGATGCACCGACCGGCCGCCGACCTTGATCGACGCCACCAGGTCCGAGGCGAGTGCTCCGGCCGTCGCGGGCACCTTGTGCAAGTCCAGGCGTGCGCCACCGCGCCGGACGGTGAGCGGGTATTCCGATACCACCGAGACCTCTGCGTCCTTGGGCAGGAGATCCCGGTTGGGTTCGCTCGTGGTCGAGTACTTGACTTCCCACTTGGGCATGACGATTCCCTCTCTCAGTACTGTCCTACTTGGACTTGCGCCGCGTCGCCCCAGTGGACGCGGCCGAGTCGTGAAGCGGGTCGCCGATCACGCGCGGCGGGTCCTCGGCCACGCGGTGGAAGACTCGGCGCAGATCCAGGAAGCCCGCGAACACGGCCGGGTCGGCCGAGGTGGGGACCAACTTCCACCCCTCGGGCCGGACGTGGAACACGGCGTGTGCGGTGATCGCGGGCATGGGAGCAGCGTCCCCGGCCTGCGTGACGATCTTGTCCGCGTTCGCGTAGGCGGACAGTTGGTAGGCCACCGTGTCGTGAATGCCGGACCTGGTGGACTTGGTGTCGCCCATGACGATCTCGCCGTCAACCTCGGCGATCCAGTCGAACGATCCCGCGTACTGGTGGGTGTCGGACCACACCGCGTCCTCGACATGCAGAAAGCGCGGTTGGTACTTGTCCAGAAACGCGTCAATGTGCCGCAGGTACTCGGCCAACTCGGGGTGTACGCGGCCGATCGGCTGCCCGAGGGCACGCTTCTCGAACATGTCGTGCACCGCGGTTCCCGTCTCGGCCGCCTCGGCGACGAACCGCCGCGCCGCATTCTTGATCATGTCCACGGCCGCCGTGCGCTGCCCACTGATCAAGAGCTGAACGACGCTGCCCGCGTTGTCCGCCACCCACTCGGCCGCCTGCTTGGCGTACCAGGGCGGGAGGAACGGTTTCGGTTCCATGTCCAAGATGGACGTCACGCCCGGGTACTTCACGCGGGATTCGGGATCGACGTAGTACCGACTACCGCCGCGCTTGATCGTTTGAAGTTTCGCCATCCGGTCTCCCGTCGTCGGCCCTCGCTGACAACCGGGACACCCCCCGAGACCGCGCCACCCGCAACCCCGTGTGACGCCACTCACGTAAGTGTGCTTGCGTCGATAAGTCGTGGTGCACACAACAAAGTCCCCGGGTGAGCGGCAATCCGGGGACTCGGCGGAATGCTTCTACTCGGCTAGTTCGTTCCGCCAGCCATCAACCACGCGCGGCAGCAGCTCGGCTAGCGCGTCGGCTGTGGCGACCATCTCAGCTAGGACGTCCGGGGTTGCGTTGTGCGGCGGGCGCCAACGGCCGGCCGCCATCTCGTCAGCCTCGCGCTGTACCTGATCGCGCGCCGCGCTCATGAGCGCGAGGACCGTCCCGCCGTGAATGCGCCCGCCCGCAAGGCTGCGCTGAACGCGCGTCTTCTGCGCATGTCGTTCAGTAGCCCTCTCGGGCTTGATCGCGTACTGCTGACACAATCGCCGGTACTCCGCATCATCGCCTTTGGCGAATTTGCGAATGGCGTCCCTCACCGCGTCCGCCGTGTGCCACCGGATGGAGTTGAGTAGCTTGTCAGTTGCAGACCCGGACGCTCCCGCAGTCTCGCGCGCTTCCTCAAGTTCGATCTTGTAGTCTTTCGACCGGCCTGCGAGGTCTGGTAGACCTTTGTGGTTCAGGAACGTACGGCGAAATTCGACAATCGCGGCCGAGACCGCCCGTCGATTCTCGGTCGAATCGGACCGCATGAGATCGCGAAACGCGTCGACTAGCTCGGTTCGCGCTTTGTGTCGCTTCGCGATTGGCACTGCCGCCACGGACATTCCCCTTTTGCCGATTCGATGCAATGCGAAAGGCTCCGTGCGCGACCGTAGCACACGGAGCCCTTGCGTGACTCAAGCCGCCAAGGCGGAATCCTCCGGGTGACGGAACTCGCTCCCGCAGTCACCGCACAGGATCGGCCGCCTAGCGAGTCGCCCCGGGCTGATCGGGAACGGATCGGGAGTCACGCAAGCGCACACCGCGTTCGGCCGCTTGCTGCCCGTACGGCCGCCCCGGCTGCCCCGGCCGCGCTTGATCGTCTCGCCGTCATCGTCGCCGTCATCGCCTGTTCCACCAGCGCCACCCGTGGCCGCAATGGTGATGTCGCGAAGGTGCGCGAGGCGCGCGGTTTCCAACTCGGCAATGACGGTCGCGTAATTGACCTTTGCGGCCTCGGTGATCTCTACGGCCGAGAATCCGTGCGTCTTGTGCGGGGTCTTTCCGTCCGGCCACTCATCCCCGAGTTCCGTTGCCAGTTCGACAAACTTCAGGTTGTGGCGACCATTCACGTTGGTGTCTTGAATGCCACGAATTCGGGCGAGGCCATGCGCCGCCTCGTGCAACAAGGTTTGCATGATTCGGGCGCCCGGCAAGCCCAGCAATTCACCTGCGACAAAGAGTTCAGGGACGCGCGGCGCCTCGGTCTCGGTGTCAACCGTCCACCGCTCCGCCCAGAAGTGCGCCCACCGGTCCCCGCCGCGCTGAGCGAACCCCGAACCCGTGACAACCACGACCTCGGGCACGTCCGGGTTGCACTCGCGGATCACCGTCCATGCCGCTTCGATCGCGGCGACGATGCGGGAGCCGGTTCCGGTGCTGGTCATGTGTGCCTACCCCTCGGTGTCATGCAAGTGTGCTTGCGTGACTCAAGGTTTAGTGACGCAAGTGTGCTTGCGCAAGCTTCTGTTGTGCACACCACATGACGAACGGCCCCGACACCTGTCGCGAGGGACAGGGCCGGGGCCGGTCGGCTTAGATGCCGCGCTGGTCGGGCTGAACCGGGGTCACCATCCGGTGGATGACGATGCCGGTGGCGCCCGCGATCACGGTTGCGATGATCTCGCCGACCGCGTCCACGTCGAAACCGGCGAGGCCGGGCACGTAGCGGACAACGGCACTGGCGACCAGGGCGACCAGCGACCAGGCGAGGACGGGGTACGCGGCCACCAGGGCGGCAATGCGGGTCTTCACAGTGCACCTACTTTCTCGGGGATGAGCACGGAATCAACCGCGCGGAACAGGTCGGAGACCTCGCCGTCGTTGGCGATGGTTCGAGTGACCGGGAGCGTGTCCGCGTGGGACTCGCTCTCATGGGTTGTGGTCTTGGGTGCACTCGCTCTGGTGACGCGCCACATCTCGGCGTCCACCAGCTCCGCGAGGCCGCGCACCTCGTTGGGGAATCGGACGTCGGGGATGACCACCGGTCGTCCCTCGGCGTTGTGCCGGGTGATCTGCGCGACCGCGAGGGACACCCATGTGTCCGGGGCGATCCCGTGGCGGATGACGTCGGTACCGAGGCGCTGCAAGGTCCGCCGTACCTCGGGCACGGTGTCCTTGGCTTGCTCCCAACCGATCCGGTCAACGACCGCGGATAGGCGGACCGAGCCGTCCGAGACGATGGGATCGAGCTTGAGAGCCAGCGCGCGCAGCGGATCGGCCAGCGCAACACGCGCGTAGCCCCGCTCCCGCGTCAGGTATCCGGCGATGGTGTCCTTGCCGGTGCGAAGTCGCCCGACGATGCCGATGTTGGGATGCACGGGCCTGCCTCTCTGCGCCTGGCGCTCAGCCGCGGATCTCGGGCGGTATGCGTCCCTCGGTGACGGGCCGCAAGATCGTGGGCCTGGTCCAGCGGTCCTCGTGGACGGCCACGGAAACCCGGATGTCCGCGACGTCCCCCGCCATCTCGTCCAGCCGCGCGGCGATGTGCGATACGCGGTTGGACACAGGCGCGATGGCGGCTGTCACCGCCGAGTCCACCGTTTCGGCTTGCTGCCGCCGCGTCTTGCGGTGTGCGAGGTAGTTGGGGCCGGTGGTGACCAGCACACCGCCAAAGCTGATCAGGGCCACCAGGACCGCGTCAGTCATCCGTACGTCTCCTTACCGGCCACTCGCCGATCTCGTTGGGCCACAGCGGGTCCGCGCCACTCGGGGCCGGTGACGCCCGTTCCTCAGCCATGGCGGCAAAGCCCATGACCGCAAGGGCGGACGTAACCGGGTAGCCGCCCACGTCCGAACCGGGGATCAGCGTTCCCTCGGCGGACGCGGTGGGGAACGCGGACAGCGGAGCGAGGAACGCATATTCGGGTTCGCGGAAGCTGACCGCGTTGCGGGCGCTGAACGTCTCGAACCACGCGGCCATGAACTCGGCCTGCTGAGGTGTGAACCCTTTCGCCGAGGCGTCCGCGCCGTAATCGGCGTTGCGGGGGAACCGGTCGGACTGCGCGGTGATGTTCGCGAGGAACTGAATGTTGCCGCGCTTGACTACTGACTGCGTGATCGTGTCGTCCCACTGCCCGGTCGGCATCCCGTGCAACCAGGCAACCTCGAACTGATGCCATCGGTAGGTGCCAGCGGCCCCGGTCCCACCGGTCACGTTCCACTTTTGCGTGATGCGCGAGGACCCGCCCATGCCCGCGCGCAACCACACTTCGCACGCAGACCCCTGCCACAAGATCACGTGGAATCGGGCCACCAGGACCGGGTACTTGGGGTTGACCAGGGCGGCCGAGTACGCCTCTCGCTCAGCGGCGACCCACGTTGAACCCGACTTGGTCATGTGCAGTTCGCGCGCGTTGGACGCGTCGTTGGTGGTGAGCATCTGCCGGTAGCTCAACGACTTTTCGCCGCGCTCAAGGACGTTCAGGCGTTCCTCGGTGTCGCGGAACAGCGCGCCGAGCGAGGGCGGCAACGTCGGGTTGCTAGGCATCGGCGAACACCCCCAACGGCGCAACCGTCACGTTCACGGTCTCGGCCCCGGCCGGATCGACCGACACCGCTACCTCGGTCACCATCCACTCACCGGAGATGGCCACCAGGCCGTAGCCGCCGATCACCGCGACGACGTCCCCAACGGCCACCTCGGCGACGCCAAGGGCCGCGTCCGGGTACAACTCCACTGTCGGGAGCAGGATTGGCGTGGCCTGACCGCGGACGACGTTGTCCGCCTTGCTCTTGAGGGTGGCGTATTCCTTGACGTCGGACGCGGACACCACTTCCTCAAGGCGAGGAAACACCGTGGACGGCTCGGACGCAGTGGCCCACAACTGTTCCGGGCCGTCACCCGCACCGGTCACGACCACGAAGTTGCGGACCGACTTGCCGCCGAGCTTGGCCGTTCGGACGTCACAGTTCACCCGGTCCTCAAGGACGAGTTCACGTCTGCGGCCGGTCACCGGGTAGCGAACGCGGAACCACACGGCAAGGGTGTCCTCGGCCGGGCCGGACCACTCGGCGTCAAACGAGAAGTCGAATCCGTCGATGACGTCGGCCAGTTGTTCCACGGCCTCGCCGATGGACTTGTGGTCGGATTCCTTGTACGTGCGGTCCCGCACGACGCCGGTCGTCTCGGAACCGAACTGGATCATGCCGAGGTTCGACCCCGGCCCGTAGGTCGCGGCGTGCTGCAAGAGGTCCCGGGCAATGGCTGCCTGATCCCATCCGACGTACTGCCTTGTGGTGTGCACACCACGCAACCGGTAGTAGGACAGCCACCCCTCACACTGCAAGGTGAGCGTCCCGGCCGCGTAGTCAACGTCCGCGTCCCAGTACAGGCCCGACCACACGAACCGGCCGTTGCGTTCGACGTAGACGGCCGTGGCCGCGCCCGGGATGAGCGACTGCGGGTTGACTCGCGACACCCCGGGTTCAAGCGCAACGACGATGCTGGCCGAGCCGGGAGCGTTGCGGGTGGTCGTGTAGCTCACCGACTCGGCGGGAAGTTCGCCATGCACGTAACCGCTCAGGACATCCTGAAACAGAACGCGATAGGACGCGCTCACAGAACCCCCTTACCGGCCGAGGTATTCGAGTACGACGAACGCGGTGTATGTGACGGTGGACGACCCCGTTTGCGGGGTCCAGCCGAAATAGAGCTTGAACGGAAGGGCGGCCTGCGCCGTGTTCACAGTGCCGGTCCAGGCGATGTTTTGGTGGAGCTGACCACCGCCACTCATGCCACCGCCGCGCCAACCGGTGTTGGTGATGTCGGCCGTACCAAATGGACCGTCAATGCACTCAAGACGAACACTTGAGAGACCCACGTTGAGACAGTCGGAGTACGCCATCACGCCGATATGCCACCGGCCGGGACGATTCAACTTGAACGTCTGGCCGCTCACGGTCGCGATGCCGCCGTCATGCCCGGTCACCATGCCCGTGGAACTCATCACCGCCGTACCGGCACCGGCCGAACTTCCGGTAGAGACGAAGTGGTGGTGCGCCCGGTCGGTGTCCGCGACCGGCAGCCATCCCTTCGCCGCTCCCGTGTAGCACCAGACCGTGTGGGGCGCAGTGGTCAGCGACATCTGACCGGCAACCGGCGCGTCAAACGCGGTGTTTCTCGCTGTCTCGGTGGGGAATGTGGGGACACCGACCGGTGCCCACCTGGTCCCCGACCACAACCACACGTTGCCGTTGACGACGTCCAGCCACAGCGTTCCGGCCCGCACACCCGAGGGGCGAACGGCGGACACGATCGCGGTTCCCGCGTGGATGACCTGACCGTTGGTCTGTCGCTTGTCGGTGAGCGTGGGCAGCGTGGAAGCCGCCTCGGGCGGAACTGCGATCTCGTGAATGAGTAGCGACCCGGGAACCGAGGGGGCCACGGGCGAGGTTGCCGGGGTGCCGGTCCGTACCTCCAATACCCAGGTCCCGGGGTTGGCGCCCGCAGGGGGAACGACGTAGGCCACCAGGGCATCACGGCGGGCTTGCGTAGCGTGCGGGGGCGCGATCGGCAGCGTGACCGACGCGGCCAGCTCTGCGAGGAACACGCCCTTGAAAGACTCGGTAGGCGCAGGCAGGGCGACCACCCCCGGGGACACGGTGACCGTGCGGTCCGCGTTAACGGTCGCGCCGAACACGGAGTCCCCGAAGAACCCGGGCTTGCCGTTGACCAGCTCGGACAGAACGCGGCGGACCGGGTCCGCGTTGAATTCGGTGTTGTCGACAAACAGCGGTGGAAGGGTCATCGTCTGGACGGCCACGGGCCACCTCCTGAAGGGTCAGACCCAAGCCGCGCGCCACTGCGCGATCAGCTCGGGTTCCGGCGCAGCCCCGGGAAGCCGGGTACCGCGTAGGCCGAACTCGGACACCCCGGGTGGGGCTGTGAGCCACGTGTTGGCGCGGCCGGGTGTGAGGAACCGCGGTGCGACGCCATCCATGAGGACGTCACCGTTCGCGGTGTTGATGTCGAGCCACTGCCCCGACAGCAGCGTGTAGGCGATGGCGAGTTGCGCGCCGGTCGCGAGATCGACGATGCGCGGGTTGACGATCGGGCCACGCAAGGTGAACCGCATCGGGACGGGCGTGTTGCCGTCGTTGGTGACCCGGATGACCTCGGCCACCTCGGACTGACCGAACCTCGCGGGAAAGCGCAGTGGGAACCGGATGCCTGCGCCAGGCGTAGCCGAGCTGGTTGGCAACGTCGCCCGACCCGTACCGGTGGTCGTCGCGTAGACGAACGGGTCCGGGCAGTACAGCTCTACCGCGACGGTCGCATACCCGTGCGCGTACTCCCACGTCACCGGAACCGAGCGCTTACGCACCTTGCCCCACACGACGCGCGGCCCGCCACCAGCGACACCCGGGAACTTGAACGAGAACGGGGCGATCCGCCCCGGAATGAACGCGTCAGCCACGGCCGCCATTGCCGCGCCGAACTCGGCGGGATCGCCTGCGTTGATCTCGATTGTGAGCGTGATCGCGCGCGCCCCGAACCAGTCGTCGCCGCTTTGTTCGCCGTGGCGACGCAACGATGTCCTGTCATTGGCGCGGATCGCGGGCGCGTCCAACAGTCCGGCAATCTCGGTGAACGTGAACGGGGAATCCGAGGACCCGATGGTGAGTCCTCGGTATTCCGCCGTCCAGTCCACGGAGAGAGTGACCGGCATCGCCGTGGTATCGACCGACACCGGTCATCACCTCCCAGTGGTGCGAACCGCCCAAGCCACTTCCGCGCCGATTGCGTGCGGGTCGGCATTGGTATTCGCGTAGACGTTCACCGTGGTATTTCCCGGACCCGGTGAGTCGGGGCCGCCGAGGCGCGCGGTACCGCTTCCGGTTCCGCCCTGTGCGCCGTAGGTGTGTCCGGTACCGCTGCCGATCAGGGCTGATACCGCAGGCTTGCCGAGGTCAGCCCCGGCCATCTCGCCCGCCATCGCGGACGCGAGACCACCCACGGCCGACAGCGCGACACCTGCGTTGTCCTCGATACCGACCGCGAGACCGGGAGGCAGCCAACGGCCGATCTCCGCGAACACCCGCGAGGGAGAATGGATACCGAGAACGTCCTTGACCCAGTCTGGTATCAGGGAACCGAAGAACGAAAGGATCTTGTCCTTGAGCCAACCGGCCGCATTCTGGATACCGCGCCACAGACCCGATAGCAGATCCTTTCCAGCGTTCAGCAAGAGCGAACCGAAGTCGCCGATCCCGCTTAGGACGCGACCCGGTAAGCCGGTCAGCCAAGAGACCAGTTCACCGAGTTTGGACACGGCCCCGTCGTAGACACCCCGGAACCACGCACCGACACGGCCGGGCAACTGGCCGAGCCACGACACGGCGTCTATGACCCAATTGACAGCGGCGCGGACCGCGCCAACGATCGTGTCCCAGTGCTTGATGATCAAGCCGGGCAGTGTCCAATTCAGGAACAGATTCCAGATCCATTCGGCCGCGCCCTTGACCGCGCCGACGACCCAATCCCACGCCTGCCGGGTCCACGCGACGACGGTGTCCCAGTTGGCCACGATCAGCGCCACCAGGCCCACGACGGCCGCGATGATCCAGCCGACCGGCCCCATCGCCATGACCCACGCTGCGGCCATCTGCGCGCCCCGGATGAGGGACTGCGTACCCATCACGACCCATCCCGCGACCACACGGGCCGCCGTGAGCGCCATGGACCCGGCCATCACCGCGCCTTGAGCGATGAACGACGCGGCGGTGAGGGTGAGTGAGGCGACGGTGCGCGCGGCGGACATGGCCCACGCTGCGGCCGTCGTTGCTGCCGACACCGTGGCCCGTGCGCCCATGAGCACCCATGACGCGACGGTCTTACCGGCCGCGCCGACCTGTGCCAGCGCCGAGCGGGACGCGGCGAGCTGCGCCTTGAACCACGCTGCGGCCTGCTTGGCGCCCGCGATCGTCGCCGTGACTCCCGACGCGATGAGGGCAGGCAGCAGGACCGCGCCGATCAGGCCCGCCACAATGCCGATCTCAACGGCGTTGTCGCCTAGGAACTTGGCCATGGCGCCGAGGGCGGGCAGGACCACGCCCGTGACGAACGCGCCGACCGCGTCCAGCGCGGGACCGAAATTGGCCTGTAGGTAGGTCACCAGTTCGTTGATCTTGGGGATGACCTTGCCGCCGATGAAGTCCACGAAGACCGTTGACAGCATCCGGCCGAACGCGTCGATGTTCGATGAGGCGTTGTCGTGCAACGACTTGCCGAGTTGATCGGCCGCGCCACCGACACCGGTCAGTGCGTTGGTCATCGGGCGCAGCGCCGCGAGTGCGTCGATGTTGCCCAAGTCCTCGAACTGAGTACCGAACAAGCCGACTGCGGCGGTCTCCCGCTTGATCGGGTCCTTGATGGACACGATGCCGTCAAGGATCTTCTGAAACGCCATCTTGGCGCCCTCGCCACCACCGAGGATCGCCTTGGCCATGTCCTTGGCGTTGAGGCCGATCGCCTTGTACGCGTCAACCGATGTGACGGACATGTCCACGCTGCGGATGCGGAATTCCTTGAGCGCGTCCCCGGCCTTGTCGAGCTGGATCTTGCCGCCCTTGGCAGCGGTCGCGAGGACACCGAACGCCTCTTGACCGGTGAACCCGAGGGCCTGAAAGAACACCGTGTACTCATCGGCGATCTCTAGGAAGTCACCCCGGACGGCAGCGGGCACGTTCTGTAGGCCCTTGGTGATGAGGTCGAACGCTTCGTTGGCGTCCTTGGCCATGCCGGTCTTGAGCAGGATTCCCACGGACGCAATCGCGCCTTGAACGTCGACTTGGAACGCCTGCGCGAGGTCCAGGGCCTTGCCGGTCGCGGACTCAAGGGTCGGGGTGTCCAGCTTGCCGAGCGTGGACACCACGGCCTCGATCGTGCCCGTGACGTCGGTGAAGGTGTCCCCGTAGCCCTTGGCGTACAGCGAACCGGCAGCCTGCCCGTAGCGCTCGGCTTCCTGCGCGGTGGCGCCTAGCGCGCCTTCCATCGCTCCGAGGATCTTGCCTCGGTCGAGCGATTCGACCAGCGCGCCGCCGAGGCCACCGGCCGCCACCCCTGCCGCCACGAACCCGGCCGCAGACGCGGCAACGTCCTTTGCGGACGCGCCCACTTTGGATGCGAACGCGGCAACGCCGCTTTCACCATCGGTGAGCTTGTCGATCAGATCCTTGACGTCACCGAGGATCGTGACCTTGATCGGCTTGGCCACCGTCGAACCCCCCTACCTCATCACGGGTTCTCGGTGGTCCCTCCCACCACGCGGCCCGCCCTGGTTGCGCTTGTGCTGCGCCTTGACGTCCGCGTCCATCTGCTTGACCAGGGCGCGGTACTCGTCCAGCCGTAGTGACTGGACGTCGGACCACGTGAGGCCCCGGAAGTGGTTGACTAGGCGGGCTTTCGTGACTGCGCGCGCCGCGCGGCCCGATTGGGCGTGACGGCCTCGGCGTTTCCCTCGGCGTCCGGCTTGCCCGGGGACAAGCGGACGTTGCCCGCGTCTTCCCACGTGGCATCCGGGTTGTCGCGCAGCATCACGACGAACGCGACCGCGCGAAGGAACCGGCCCTTGCGGGCGCCCTTCTCCGCGACGCTGTCAATGCTTGCGTCAATGAGGTCTTCCACCTTCTCGATTTCGCCGAGGGTCAGACCGTTGACGTCGGTGGACAGCTCGAACACGTGCCACTCTCCTTAGCTACCAATGCGTTTGCCCACAAGGGCGGACATGAGTTCGCGGAACCGAGCTGCGTACTGTTCGCGGCGCTCGTACGCGGCCTTGAACAGGAACGGAACGGCCTTGATCCCGCGACGCGGCCACCCGAAGTGCACCGGCCCCGCGTAGTGCTTGCTGCGGCCTCGGCCGGAACCAGCGCGGACGACGGCCCCCTTGAGCGAGGACGACGGGGCCACCGAGGACGCCAGCGCCCCGGACACCTGCGGAGTCAATGAGCGGGCCGGGGGGACGACGATCGCGGCGGTTTCCTTGTGGGCCTCGCGTAGTCCCTTGGCCGTGTCCTTGTCTTTCGCCGTGCGGATCGCCTTGCGCAGCTCGGCGTGTCCCTCAACCCGGACCTGAAATTTCACGCGCACCCCCGAGAGGCCGGACCATCTGCGTTGTGGTGCGCACAACAGGCGCGAGGGTCGATCAGTCGCCCGGCTCGGTGTAGATGGCAGTGACAGCCGGGAGCGTGCCCGGGTCCAGGACCACGAACGGCAGCGTCATCCGCGACAGATCGTCAAGGCTTGCCTCGGGAGACTCGCCCGTGAACTGGATCGCAGGACATTTCAGCTCGAACGCGGACGCGCCCACCACACCGTCGTAGACGACGCGGAAACCGAGGACGGCCCCGGCAACGAATGACTCGTACAGGGGCAGCGTGGCCGAGTCGAACTCAACTTCAAGCTCACCCTCGTACGCGGGCATCTCGGCCCGCACCGGCTTGGCCTTGAGCGCCGAGGACCGCACGAACCGCCGATCGGTCTTGAACCCCCGCGATCCCTTGGCGGACCACTTGGACACCGGTACGGCCGTCTCAACGCCACCCCGAGTCAGGTACACCGTCGCGCGGGTCCAGTCATAGGCCACAGCCTCGGCGGGGTAGGCGATCGGCAGGGCCGGACCGATGTGCGTCACGGTCTGAAAGTCGAACGTGGCCTTGAACTTGAGCGGGCTGTCAACCTCCTGTTCAAGCTCCCACTCGGTGACGACGGCCCCGGTGTGCTTGTACGGCACCGTGCCCCCGTCCACCTTGGGGCGAACCACTTGCACGGTGTAGCTCGGCGACGCCGAGTCCGTGGACGTAGTGAAGGTGTGGACGTCGTCCGCGGTGGCCATCGTGTCGAACGCGGCGCGCAACAGGGACCGTGCGCCGTTGTCCAGTAGGTCAAGCTCAATCTCGCCCTCGCCGCCCATGTCCACGATCCGGCGACGGTCGGCCCGCACGGTCTGCAAACCAGCGCGAAACCCCTTGCTCTCCATGAACTCGGGCGCGGCCTTGAACGAGTCGGCCTGCCCCTCGTACCCCTCGGTGGTCGTCGCGGCCACGCCATAGGCGGACTCGGCGCCGATCGAGATTGCAGCGTCAAGCGCCACGGTGAACCTCCTAGGACTGGACGCGACCGCGCACCCGGACCGTGACGTCCACTTGGGACGCGGTGCCGAGGGTGGCGTGTTCGCCGTTGGTGGTGAGAGAGCGGACCGGGCGGACGTCGATCAGGCCCGGAACCGCGGTCGGCTCGAACGCCAGGACCGCGTCACACACGGCCGTCTTGAGGCCGGTCACGGCGCGCTCGGCGTGGATCGGGTCGCCGGACTCAGCGGCCACGGCGCGGATGGTGATCTCGGCCGTGACGTTGGTGGGCTTGCGGCGGCCCGCGACCATGGCGACCGGCTCAAGCTCGGGCTCCACCGTCTCGGTGAACCACACCGCGCGGCGGCTCTGATCGGCCCCGGGGTCGGCCCACGTCGTGATGGTCTTGGTTCCGGCGAACGCGGCCTTGAGCACCGCGTAAAGGGCTTCCTTGGTGGCAAACACGACGTCAACCAGGACCCACCCCCTAGCCGAACGGCGCGCGGATGCGATGCGCGTTGAGGACTGCGTTGACCTCGGGCAGCGACACGGGCCGCCACGAGCCACCCGCTTGGGCGAGGTTCTGTGTGCCGAACTCCGAGATGACGGACGTAGCCCGATCCGGTAGTCGCGCGTCCAGGTCGGTGACCCACTGCCGCGCGATCGTGCGCACGGCCCAACGGATGGCGACCGGGGGCGGGTTGTCCATGGACCAGGACTGCCCGGTGTATTCGGTGACGCGCTCAACCGCGTAGTCGCGGGCCTCAAGCAATGTCGCGTCCTCGAACCGGTCCGTGTTGTCCAACCCGTCAAGCCTGCGAAGTTCGGCGAGGGTGGCGAACAGGTCCACCTCTCGCACTCTCCTTAGGTGGAAGCCATGCCCGAGTCGGGCAAGTGTGCTTGCGTGACTCGGGCATGGCGTTGTGGTTACGCGGCGGGCAGGGTCAGCAGGGCCGAACCCGAGGTGTCGATCAGGGCGCCGCCGTAGCGCTGGACGAACTTGTACGACACCAGGTCCTCAAGGAACTTGACCTCGGTGGACCGGGCAACGCGCAGCGGACCGGCGAACCGGACGGTGAAACCGCCGAGGTCGGTGAACGCAATCTTGCCCTCGTTGGTGGCGCCGAAACCCGGGTCGACGGACACGGGGCGATCCATGAGGGTCAGTGCGCCGCCGTCCGCCACCGACTTGAGCAGGTAGCGGCCGTCCGCGTCCTTCCACTTGCGGGCGCGGGCCAGCGTGAGGCGACCCATGATCCAGCGGGCACGGGCCGCGTAGAACTCCGGGATCGAGTAGTGCACGTCAATAACCGCGTCGGTGTAGCCGTTGTCCGCAGCCGGGGCCGCCGCGATCGTCTTCCGCAGCGCGGGCAGGATGCCCGTGGTGGTCGACAGCAGCGCCGCGACGAAATCCACACCCATGGTGTCCGCGAGGTTGGGACCGGCGTCCGCGACCAGAAAACCAATCAGGTCGACAAGGTCGTCCTCGACCAGCTCGGCCGAGATGTGCGAGACGTAACCGGTCTTGGCCACATCCAGGGGCACCAGGTCCGTGGCCGGGTAGTTCTCCGGCAGCGCGTTGCCCTCGGCGGTCTTGCCCCGGTGTGCCTTGGGCACGACGCGGGGGAAGTCGATCGCCCCGCCACCGGTCGTGCGGATGACTCGCGCACCGGCCGCGATGATGCTGGACCGCTCCTGAATGACCTTGAGCAGTTCGGAGTACAGCGAGGGCCGCGCGGCGGTCTTGCCGCCCTGCTTGTTGTCCACGTCGATGCCCACGCCCAGAACGGCGCGGAACTCCGCCGAGTCGCCCTCACCGAGCGCGCGGAGCGTCGCGTTGTCATCGGCCTCGGCGCCCACGGGGCCGCGGTTGGCGCGTTCGTCGAGCGCGGCCAGCAGCGCGTCACGGGTCTCGGTCGCGCGGGCCTCGCCCAGCTCGGCGTCAAACCGCGCGTCGATGGCGTCCAGGCGCGCGAGGATCAGCCGCTCAAGCTCCGAGCGGCCCTCATCGGCTGCGCGCTGCAAGGCGTTTTCAGCGTGCGCCCGCTGTTCGGCGGTGGTCGTGCCCTCGGTAACGGATGCGGTCACAGTGGTGTCCCCCTTGGCGGGATTGGCCAGCGCAGCCGGAATCGAGCGCTTGGCAACGGTGGTGTCCGGGTAAGCCGGATTGGTGACAGGACCGAGTTCGCGGACGCGGAAGTCCTTGACGGTCCGAATGAGGTCCCCGGTCTCGGGGTCGCGGGTCCACTCCTGGTCCGCGCGGACGTCGCGAAGGATGAACATGAACGACGACCCCCGCACGATGCCCTTGTCCACCAGTTCGGCGACGTCGCGCCCGGCCGTGGTGTCCGGTAGGTCGATCTCGTACCAGCCCCCGGTGTCGTCCACACCGGTCCGCAGCCCGTATCCGGTGCGGCCGAGGGGCGATCCGAAATCGTGATTGAACGTGGCGAGTAGTTCGCCGCGTTCCATGTCCTCGCGGCCTGCTCCTGCCTCGATCCGCTCACGGAAGCCGCCGAGATCCAGCGACAACCGGTTGAACACGTAGGCGTAGCCGCGAATCGTCTTGCCGGTTCCATCCGCTTTGGCGCGGACCTCAACCGCGGTCGCGAAGTCGCGCCGCTCAGTGGTGTGCATCAGGCCCCCTTGTCATCCCCCTCGGACTCGGGGGGCTCGGACTCGTCGGTGCCCTCGGCGTCCAGCTCGGCCGGATCGGTTGCGGGGGCGGTGTTCTTGGACAGCACAAGAGGGCCGTCCGGGGTGAGCAGGGCGAGATTCATCGGCACCATGAGCCAGTCGCCGAGGCCGCTCGGATCGGGCGTGAGGTCTTCCCACGCGCGTACCTCGTTGCGCGAGTACACGCCGGTTTGCAGGCCCACGCGGTACGCCTCAAGGCGTTCCTTGAGCGAACCCCGCAAGAGCGCGCCGAGGTTGAACTTGACGAACGCGCGGCCGGGAGCGACCAGGGTTGAGAACGCTTCCTCAAGCCGGGCCACCCACGTGGTGAGGGTGTGCTGAACGAACGCCGTGTTTTGCTCGGCGAGGCCGCTGCCCCACGAAGTCGAGTTCGTGGCGTCGGACACCAGATGTGGTGGGACACCGAAGATCCGAGTCACCTCGGGGACTTGGAACTGACGTGTCTGTAGGAATTGCGCCTCATCCGGGGTGACGCTGATCTTCTGAAACTTGGCGTCCTCGGTGAGGATCGCGAGTCCATGCCGGTTGCCCTTGCCGCCGTGGATGCGCCGCCACGTTCGGCGCGCATTGGCCAAGCCATCCGGGGTCATCGGTCCGGGCACGCTGATCACGGCGGCCGGGGTCGCTCCATTGTGGAAGAACTCGGCGCCGTAGTCCTGCGCATCCAAGCTAAGCGCGAACGTCCGCCGCTGCGCCGAAACCGGACTCACGCCCTTGAGTTCCCCGGCCAGCGTCAGACCAGCGATGTGCAACACCTCGGCCGAGCTGAACGCGCCCACCACTTCGACGGTGCCACCCTCGCCGACAACGGTCAGCTCATAGACCAGCTCACGCTTACCGTTGCGGTGCTTGACGTACTTGGGTTCAACGGCGTTCGCGGGCAGGACGTCCAAGGCGACGACGGTCCCGGTCGCACGGTTGCGGGTCACCAGGATGTAGGCGTTGCCCTCAAGCAACAGCGACGTCATGACCTCGGTGACAAACCGGATCTTGAGCCGGTCCGGGTTCGGCTTGTCCATCCACGCGGGCCGAGTGGCCGGAACTCGGGTGTCGTCCGGGCCGGGCCGGAACACGTCCCACGGGGTGGTCGCGATGCTGTCGGAGATCAGGCGCACACAGGCGTAGACCGTGGACAGCGCAAGCGCGGCCTCGGGCGTGAGCGCGGCCGTGGGTTCGTCACCCGTGGTCCAGCCCATGAGGCCGGACGTGTCGGTCACCGCCGTGGCGTCAACGGGCTCGGCGCGCGACTCGGTGCCCACGAAGTCCAGGAATCCCAACGGTTACACCCCCGATCGCTTGGCCGCGATGGCGCCGAGGATCAGCAGTGCCCCGCCCGTGATCAGGCCCGCAGGCCCGTAGATGTCGCCCACGCCGAACGCGACCAGCGCGGCACCGGCAACGGCGGTCCACTCGGCCAACGCGGCTCGGAAGCCACCCCACGCGGACACTAGGCCGTGACCGATGCGGCCGAGGAAAGCTGGCAGCCAGCCCATCAGTGACTCGCGCATGACCGCCCCCTCACCATTCGTCGTCGGTCTCGAAACCGTCCGCCCCGTAGGCGTTTCCGTCCGTCAGGAAGTCGTCCGATGTGTCCGCCTCGCGGAACAGTTGTGCGCGGTGAAGCGCCATCACCCACGCAACGGCAAGGTCGATGTGCCGCTTGGAAGACGGGAACTCTTTGGTGATCCGCTCACCCCGGGCATCGGACTTGAGGACGCAGTTGCCGATGTGCCGCGCGAGGGCGGGCTGATCGGAGTGCGTCAGCAGTCCATCCACAACGGCGGTGTAAGCACCGGCCGTGGCCGGGACCATGCGCGCTACCGAGTTCGGGAACTCGACCAGCGGCAAGCCGTCGTCTGTGAGCATCTGCGCTTGCACCGCGAACCAGGCCGGGTCATAGGCAACCTCGGCGACCACGTATTCAGCGCACACCTCGCGTACCCGGTCCATGACCTCGGCGATCGGCGTCCGCCAATGCGGGTCTTTCGGGTCGGCCTCCCAGTGCCCCAACACCTCAACGTGAAGGTCCGAGAGCCGGACACCGACGATCGCGGTTGAGTCGTTGCGATATGCCGCGTCCAGCCCGACCACGATCAAGTCACCCGGGCGGAACCCGTTGTCGGGCGCCCGAAGTCCTTCCCACGCGCCGTGCGGAAGCCACGCGCTACCGCCGCGAACAAACTGGTTGAGGCGGTACATGCGCCAGTTCGCCTCGGGCGTGCGCTTCACAGCGGACGCGAAGTCCGCGTGGTTCATGATTTCCCAGGACGGGTTACACCGCTGCCACACATCCGGGTCGGTGTGGTCGACCTCTTCCCCCGGCTGAACCCCGAACCACTTGCAGAAGAACGACGGGTCGTCTTCCTCACCGGAGTTCACGCGGTGGCCGTAGTCGACCAGCGCGGCGAACGGTCCATCCGGGTACGGCCCGGCAGTGGAGATCACCAAGAACAGCGGTTCGCGGCGCTGCGCCGAGCCGAGGGTGAGCGCGTCGAACAAGTCCGAGTGCTTGGCTTGCGCATACTCGTCAACGACCACGAACGTGGGGTTGAGGCCCTGCTGTAGCCCGGCATCGGCCGACACGGTGAAGAACGTCCCGCCCGTGGCGTGGCACGTGATCCGGTCCCGGTGCACGGTGCATATCTCCCGCAGCAGCGGGGACATGCGGACCATGCGCGCGGCCTCGCGGAACAACAGGCGCGCTTGATCACGCGTGTTCGCCGCACACACCACCTCGGGCGCCGCGTCGCGGGTGTCCGCACACAGGTGGTACAGGGCGAGAGCCGCCGCGAGCTGCGTCTTGCCGTTCTTTCTGGCGATGCCAAGGACCGCGGTTCGGTGCTTGCGGCGGCCGTCCGGGTAAGTCCGGTACAGGTCCCGGATCACCTCGCGTTGCCAGAGCAGCAAACGGAACGGCAAACCGAGGTAGGAACCGCCGAGCGTCAAGTGTTCGATGAACCGGATGACCCGGCCGCCCTCGGTGCGCCAACGCATGAGGACCACCCCCGGGTCATTCGTCGTACGCGTCGTCCCCGCCGCCGCCGAGAAGATCCGCGAGCGTGGTCTTGTCCAAAGAGGACGCCGCAAGGCCGAGCCTCAAGCGGGCCTCAAGCGAGAGGCCAAGAACAGCCTCAATCGCGCGCATCTCCCGCTCTGTCGACTCGACAAACCTCAACGCGGGGTGCATGACGACTTGGCCCATGCTGCCCTCGGTGGTGAGCCCGTCCGCGTCGATCACGGCCAACAGCTCGGCGCGGCGGTCATGCAGCTCGGCGTACCGCTGGATCGCGAAAGAGTCCGTGCGCGGGTTGTATGCGCCCTGTCCGGCTTCCCATACCTTGCGCCACACCGCCTTGCCGTCTGAGCCGAGCGAGGCGGGCACGCGAGGTGCGCGGCCAGCGTGAACCACGGGCGCGTCGTTGGCGCTCGGTCCGCGCGGGTTCCCCGAGGGGTTGGCGACGTTGCGAGACATCGCCACCCCCTCGGAGTCACGCGAGTGTGCTTGCGTGGCTAGGTCACGCGAGAAGCGCGGCCCAGTCGTCCCACCAGACCTCGCCGAACCGGGTGGTGTGCGGCATGTGCGCCCGCTGCCACGCCGCGACTGCGTTCTTGGTCGGCATCTCGTACTTGCCGTCCGCCCAAGCCGGGTAGTTCGGCGCGAAGCCCTTGCGCTGTAGGGCCTGCTGAATCAGCCGCACGGCCGGACGCTCGGACGCGTAGAAACCGCCGTGCGATCGGGCCGGACCGGTGATCAGACCGAAGTAGTGGTCACGCGGCAGCGGGAAGGGCGGTGCCGAGGGCCGAGGCGCGGGCGCAGGCGGGGGAGCGGGAGCGGGAGCCGGGGCCGGGGCCGCAGCGCCGAGGCTCGGGATGTTCCACGGCGCGTTCGAGTCGTACAGGTTCGCCGAGGGCATGACCGAGATGTGGACGTGCCGTGTGTGCTGGTTGGGGCCGTAGTACTTGACCCACTTCCACGGGTTCATGCCGGGGCGGCTGTCCAGGATCAGGCCGTTGGCGATGATGTACTTGATCCGGGGGTCGCGCGACGCGGCAAGTTCATCGGTGAACTTGTCGATGTCGATGCCGTTCACCGGGTCGTGCGTGAGGTCGATCGCGGTCACCACACCGGGGCCGACCCACGGGTTGTGATCGCTGGATCGGGACGCGTGCGCCGCGTCGCCGATCGTGCCGTCACTGGCCTTGCTCCGGTTCGGATGCCGGGCGTTGACCTGATCCCGCAGCTTGACCAAAGAGCTGGCAAGGCGCCATGTCATGGGTGTGTCTCCTTTGTCGTCGGCAACCGCCGCGCGGGCAGTGCGCGACGACTTGGGGGAGTCACGGCGTCCGGCTGAACAGGACGTCCGCGAAGTAGTTGTTTCCGTTGGCTGCCTTGAACGGCAGCGAGGGGCCGGGCACGTCGACGTAGCGGCCGTTCGGAATCGGGCCGACGCCGGGCATCGCCCATCCATCCGGGACTGCGGTGAGGTCCCCGCGCGAGATGCCCGCAGCGAGTCCGCCAGTGGTGAACGCGTAGCCGCGCGCAACCCAGTACGCCGCGACGTGCGGGACATCGGCCGCGATCGGGACCGGCGTGGGGAACAGGCACACCGCCCACTCGCCCGGAGTCATCGCGCCGACCGTCGCGCGCGCCAACTCGGTCCCGGACTCGGCACCGGTCACGCGGTACAGAAGTCCGATCGGCGGGCCGTCCGGGAGCGTCGTGGACGCCATGAACCGGACGCCGTGGACGTAGCCCGGAACCGCCGAGGTGAATACCGTCCCGAGGGTGTACGTGGCCGGGTCCGCGACGTTCGCCACGGCGGGTACCAACCCGTCCATGAGCGTTTGAAACTCAGGCCGAACCGGCACCCACGCCGAGCCGATACGGAGCTTGCGGCGAACAGGCACCCACGCGGTACCGACCCGCACACGCCTACCCACTGGTGTCGTCCCAGACCGAGCCATCCGGTACCGAACCGGGATCAGTGGGGCCGACGTAGTGGCCCGCGTTCACCGCAGGCACGTAGCCCGAGCCATCCCACCGGTACGCGTGAAGCGCGTTCGTCGGTACCGCACCAGGGGGACCGGTATCGCCCTTGGGGCCGACCGCGCCGGTATCGCCTTTCGGCCCGGCCGATCCGGTACCGCCTTGAGCGCCAGGCGCCCCGGTATCGCCCTTGGGACCAGGCGGACCGGGAACCCCAATGACGGTGGTGTTCAAGTCCTCGGCCGTGATGACCACGTTGCCCACGGCGTCGGGGAACTTGCCGAGCACGGTCGCCACCGGATACCGCAGTGACGCGGCCGGTACCAACGGGGCCGCCGTGGGCAGATCGAGAGTGGTACCGGTGAGGACGCGGACAACCTTGGTCGTGGCGTGCGCGGTAACGCGGACCTCGGCGCGGTAGTCACCAGCGGGCAGCGTGATCGAGAACGCGCCCGCAGTATCAAGGGCGACCGATACCGGCTCCGGGACCACGGCGTCAGCCGCGGACGGAACGGTGATGAGGGCAAGCGCGGTGAAGAACACGGCGCCCTCGGCAGCGCCACCGTCCGGGGTGAAGTACCGACCTCGCACGGTGCCGGTCGTGATGCTCGGGGGCAGGGCCACGCGGACCACCTCCTTGCGTTGGCGTGCCGAACCGGCCGGGGACATCGGGCAGGGCGCGGAGAGAGGGACGCGCATTACCCGGATCAACCCGGCCGGTTCGGCAGTCTTAAGGGCCAGTAGCGGCCGTTACCGACCCCTTAATGGAGCCGTTCTCATTCCCCATTGCGGGGCCATATCCCACTGACCCGCTGGTCAGCGGGCACGGCATGATCCACAAAAATCGGGGCCGCACTCAGGGCGCGTGAGAAGAGGGGCCGGGCTGTCCCGACCCCCCTAGGCGCCCCAACTTTCACCCCGCCCTACCGCCGAGCCGGTTCGCATACCGCGCAACCGCGTCCTCAAGGGACTTGTCCGAATGGCACTCGACACACAGCGTTTGTAGGTTCGTGGGGTGGTCCCTGCCGCCCGCCGAAAGCGGGACGACGTGGTCAACACGGATGCGCTTGGCAGCGTGGCGGGTGCAGCACGTGGCACACATCGCCGAGCCCGCCCGATTCACCTCGGCCCGCATCCTGCGCCGAGCTGTCTCGCTACCGGGCTGCCGAGTCTGACCCCCGCAGCGCGCACACTGGCTTGAACCAGGGACCGCTAGGCCGGGACAAGTGCGACAGGCACGCGCCACACCGCACCCCCGATCGCAGGGGCGGACTGCGCTACCCCCTCACCTAATACACCCCATGCCCCGCAACCCGATCCGGGGCGAAAACGGCCGTTGCCGGATGCTGTGACCAACGTGTGATCTTGGGGTGCGCACCACAACAGACGCGGGTACGGGCAAGCGCACCACTGCCGATCATCGAACGTTTGTTCTACGATGCGGCGGTGACGCTGGACTCTCCCTACACCCGCTGGACTGGTGACAAGAACCACGGGCGCACGCCTGCCCTCGCACCCGCTTGGGTCTCCCTAGACGTGCTGTTTCCGCAGCACCCCGAGGACCCCGTGACAGTGGTGCCGGATGGCTTGGACCTCACCGGGCCAGCCCGCGCGCTGCGCTCCGGGTGGTTCCGCAGCGCCACGGGCCAGTGGCTTGCCGTGGCCAACTACTCACTCGGCTATGCGGACGGCCGTCCCCACCGGATCGTGGTCCACGATCAACTGATCCCGCGTCGCGCGATACGTCCGCGTGAGGACGGTCGGAGCCTGTAGCGCCAGGGTGCAGAAGATGAAGAGGTGTAGGGATTTCTATTCTCTGGCCATTAGAAGGAAGGAAGGAATGTATAGGAGAATAGGAAACGCCTACATCTCAGCACCATTGCACCCCTCGGGCTTCCGCCTCGCCACCGCGTCCGCAGACGGGAACGGCCCCCGAACCGCTCCGAAGAGGGTCCGAGGGCCGTCCTAGGCGCCCGCTAGGCGTAGTTCTCGGTGGCGTCGGGGTCGTCGTGGCCCTGGTCTAGAAGCCAGTCCGGCCCGCGTAGATCAAACGAGACGCGGGCACGCCAGTTTGGGGAGCCGCGCCGCTCCGCAGGGCCGACCCACACCACGGCCCCGGCATCCTTGAGCATTTGGCCCTTCTCGGCCTTGTCCGCGACGTCCCAGCGTGCCGCGAACGTGATTCCTGTGTGGATGGTTCGCTTGGTCGGGGGTCGACTCGGGAGACTCGCGAGGTGGGTCCGACGCTTCTCAAGTTTGGCGTAGAGATCGGCAAATCGTAGGTTGCCCGACTCGCCTTGAAACAGGTTGCGTTCGTAGCGGTCAGCCTCTAGACGTTCCATCGCGGCGATGGCGTCGGCCAGCTCGGCCGAGTGGTCTTCCCCGGGGTCTTCCTCTGTGTAGGTGTACTCAAGGCTTCCGACCCGAGCTAGGAACTCCTCGGCCGCGTATTCCTCAACGTAGGTGGCCAAGATGCCGTGGTCTGGACAGCCCCGGGCTGTGCACGAATATGACGGCCTCTCGCGTGACCCGCCGTGGTACATCGGCCCTTCGCAAACGGCGTGCCGGACAACTCCGAGTAGGCCGCTGGCGTCCTTGCGGCGACGCTTGTACTCCCCGCCGCCCTTGGATCGACGCTTGATCACAGCCTTTAGGGCGTAGAACGTGTCATCGTCAATCAGCGGCGGTCCGTAGCGCAGCGGCGCCCCGTCCTCGTCACGGTGGATCTCGTCGTTGATGATCACGACGTTCCGCAGGCGTTCCGCGTTCAGCATCTTCTGTACTGCGGTGGCGTGCCACGTCGTGGCCTCTCGGCGCTTCCGGCCCTTCTCGGCAGTCCGCGCGGGTGGAAGGGCACCCTCGGTTTCTCTGCGTTGCGCGATGGTCTCGTATGAGTCGCCCGCCAAATACTCGGTAACGCACTTGATGACGATGGGAGCCGTCTCAGGGTCCGGCTCAAGCATGTAGCCCTTGCCGCTTGAGTGGGGAGCCTTGCGGTAGCCGTACGCGGGCTTGGCCGCTGGCCACCGTGCGACTTTGGCCATGTAGGCGCGGGCATCGTTGATCCGCTCTTTGATGTTGACGGATTCCATCTCGGCGATGGACCCGATGAACAGAGCGATGCCGCGCCCGAGGGGGGACGACAGGTCCAGGCGGGGGCTATGACAAATGAGGTTCACACCGTTCTCAAGTGCCCATCCGATCAACCACGCGGTCTCAAGGACGTTGCGGCAAACGCGGTCCAGCTTCCAAAAGATCAGGTGATCGAGCTTGAGCGGGTTCTCAAGCCAGTACTTGAGGTCCGGCCGGTCCCAGACCGCAACGTTGGTGGCCGAGATGTCCAATTCCTCGGTGAAGATCAGCTCATCCACCTTGATGAGCCCAGCTTCGCCCGTGATGATCTCGCGTTGCCGCTCTGGGCTGGACGTGTTGTCGGTCAGGCTCGACAGCCGGATTGCGCCGACTCCGATCCCGCCCATCTCCCTTGGTTGACGCACTTGACCAGCGTACTTGTTGTTCGACCCGGGCCGACGGCTCATGACAGGTATGCACCTTCCTACCACTGCTTCGGCATGGTCATGGGCAACCTCGCGGCCACCACCCACGGCGCCTGTGTCGTCATCCCGGCGCCCGCGTTCGATCCGAAAGCGACTCTGGCCGCGGTCGCCGAGGAGAAGTGCACCTCTCTCTACGGCGTCCCGACAATGTTCATCGCCATCCTCGCCGAGCCCGACGTGGACGACGTCGACCTCAGCGCCCTGCGGACCGGGATCATGGCCGGGTCGCCCTGCCCGGTCGAGGTTATGAAGCAGGTCATCGAGCGGATGGGCATGGCGGAGGTGACCATCTGCTACGGCATGACCGAGACCTCCCCGGTGTCCACCCAGACCCGCGCCGACGACTCGGTCGACCGGCGGGTCTCCACGGTCGGCCGCGTCCATCCGCACATCGAGGTCAAGATCGTCGACCCGGTCACCGGGCAGACGGTCCCGCGCGGCGCGGCGGGGGAGTTCTGCACCCGCGGCTACTCGGTGATGCTCGGCTACTGGGAGCAGCCGGACAAGACAGCCGAGGCGATCGACGCGGCGCGCTGGATGCACACCGGCGACCTCGCGGTCATGGACGAGGAGGGCTACCTCAACATCACCGGCCGGATCAAGGACATGGTCATCCGCGGCGGCGAGAACATCTATCCGCGCGAGATCGAGGAGTTCCTCTATACCCACCCGGCCATCCTCGACGCCCAGGTCATCGGGGTACCTGATGACAAGTACGGCGAGGAACTGATGGCGTGGGTACGGATGAAGGACGGCCAGGACCCGGTGACGGCCGAGTCCGTGCGCGAGTTCTGCGCGGGCAAGCTCGCCCACTACAAGATCCCGCGCTACGTGCACGTGGTGACCGAGTTCCCGATGACTGTCACCGGAAAGGTCCGCAAGGTCGAGATGCGCGCGGAGGCCGTGCGTCTGCTTGGCCTGAACACCGAGGTCAAGCACGCCTGACGGACGGGCCGCCGGTTACCAATTTCGATCACCGTCACTCGATCGGGTGGATGTTGGTTTGGGCAGGTCAGGGGTGTGATCTGGCCGGTATTCTGAACATATGTGCGAACCTGTAGTCGTCGGATCAGGCCTCGATATCGCCACCATGGGTGATGTCGAGGTGCTTGGTCTGTTGCGGCGGGTGGAGCGGCAGCGGGCGGCGTTGGATGCGGTCTCGGTCCGCGCGCTGGCGCGGATGGCCGAGTTGCGGCCGGATCGGGACGCCGGCGGCCATCGGTTCGCTGGGGCCGAGGTGGGTGCGGCGTTGATGTGGACGCCTGGGCAGGCCGCGACCAGGGTGGCGGTGGCGGCCCGGCTGGTGGGCAAGTTCCCGGACACGGTTCAAGCGCTGGCCAATGGCGTGGTCGACCTTCCGAAGGCGGCCTTTCTGGCCGAGGTGACGTCCACTATGGATGATGGGCGTGCCGGGGAGTTGGAGCGGTGGATCTTGGGGCGCGCCGAGCACAAGACGATCGAGCGGTGGCGGCAGGCGTTGCGGGGGAAGAAGGACCGGCTCGACCCTGAGGGTGCTGACCGCCGCCGCGAACAGCGCTGTCGGGAGCGTCGGGTGGATGTCTACGCCGCTGATGACGGGATGGCGCACCTCGATGTCTATGACACTGGGGAGCGGATGCGGGCGGTGTATCTGGTGCTGGATCGGATGGCGCGGACCGCTCGAGCAAATGGATCGGCGGAGCCGTTGGGGGCGTTGCGGGCGGATGCGTTGTTCGATGTGGTGTTCGGTGTGGGGTCGCAGCGGGCGGTCACCGTGGAGTTGCAGGTGGCGGTGCCGTACACGGTGTTGCTGGGAGCGCACGTGGGCGGCGTGCTGGACGGCTATGGGCCGGTGTCGAACCTCGCGATCAAGGAACTGATCACCGACCACGGCACCTCGTGGCGGCGGGTGGTGACCGACCCGGTCGGCAAGGTCCTCGAGGTCAGCCATCGCCGTCACCCCGGTGCGGATCTGGCCCGGCATATCCGGTTGCGGGACCGCACTTGCCGGTTCCCTGGGTGTCACCGCCCGGCTGTGTCCTGCGAACTGGACCACACGGTCGAACACAGCCGCGGCGGTATAACCGAGCACGGCAACCTCGCCAGCCTGTGCCTGCTTCACCACAAGGTCAAAGATCAACCCGGCTGGTCCCTGCGCCAGCCATGCCCCGGGCGACTCGTATGGACCACGCCGACCGGCGAGCGACACACCGTCAACCAAGACCCACTCGTCGAGTTCGACTACCCGCCGCCAATTCCCCGACCAAACGCGCGGGGCTCGCACTCGGTATCGACGGCCGTACTCGAACCCGCGCCGTTCTGACAGACAGCAACGGGGAGACCACCGGCCCAGTTGCGCCTTGCCTGCGGACGGGCCGTTGGACTCGTTGTGCGGCCGGGGTATCGGGCGCAGCATGGGTGAGCCGCGTCACGCGGCTTGGACCCAGGGAGACCGCATGCTCACCAAATCAGCGATAACCACCATCCTCCCGGTGTCCGACGTGGACCGTGCCAGCCGGTTCTACGCCGAATGCCTGGGGCTCAGCCACAGCGCCACCGCCCCCGACGGCACCCGGATCTTCGCCGCCGGGATGGGCGACGCGATCGGCCTGATGCCGACCGAGGACGGCGAGCGCAGCAAGCACACCGTGCTGACCTTCGAGGTCGCCGACGTCAAGGCCGAGATCCGCGACCTTGAGGGCCGCGGCGTCCACTTCGAGGACTACGACCTGCCCAACCTGCGCACCGTCGACCACATCGCCGAGTTCAACGGCGACATGGCGGCCTGGTTCACTGACACCGAGGGCAACATCCTCTGCCTGCACCAGGACGCTAGCCGCTGAAGATCCCCCAGATCAGCACCGCGTCGAGGCTGAGCGCCACCGCGGCGATGCTCCACGCCGCCACGGTGGTCGCCCGGTGGTTGACGCGCGCGCCCATCACCTCCCGGCATGAGGTGAGCACGATGAGCGGGATCAGCGCGAACGGCAGGCCGAAGGCCAGCACCACCTGACTGCCGACCAGCGTCGTGGTCGGGTCGCCCGCCAGCGACAGCAGCGCGATGGCGGGCACCAGAGTGATCAGCCTGCGCGCGGCCATCGGGACCGTGCGGACCAGCAGCCCGGCCATGACCTCGGCGCCCGCGTGCGTGCCGACGGCGGTCGCGGCCAGGCCGGAGGCGAGCAGCCCGATGGCGAACAGCAGCGCGAAGTCGTCGCCGAGCCTGCCCGCGATGGCGTCGTGGGCGCCGTTGAGGGTGCTCGGGTCGGAGTCGGACAGGGTCCCGGCGGCCATGAGCAGCAGGGCGACGTTGACGGCGCCCGCGAGCGTCATCGCGATGGTCACGTCGGCGCGCGTCGTGCGCAGCATCCTGGCCAGGCCGTCGGGGCTCGTGCGCGGCCCTCTGTCCTTGGCCAGCGACGAGTGCAGGTAGACCGCGTGCGGCATGACCGTGGCGCCGAACATCGCCACGACCAGCCAGAGGCTGTCGACGCCCGCGAAGTCCGGGGTCACCCCGGACAGGATGTCGGCGTCGGTGGGCGGCGCGGCGAACATGCCCGCGATGAAGCCCACTCCGATGATCACCAGCAGCGCGATCACCACATGTTCGAAGATCCGCTGGCCCGCCTGGTCGCGCAGGATGAGCAGCACCGTGGAGACCACTCCGGTGATGAGCCCGCCCGCCATCACCGGCAGCCCGAACAGCAGGTTCAGCGCGATCGCGCCGCCGAGGACCTCGGCGAGGCCGGTGGTGATGGCCACGACCTCGGCCTGGGCCCAGTACGCCAGCCGAGCGGGGGTGCTCAGCCGGTCGCGCATCACCTCGGTGAGGGATTTGCCCGTGACCAGGCCCAGCTTGGCGGCCAGATACTGCACGAGCCCAGCCATCCCGGTCGTGGCGATGACGACCCACAGCAGCGTCGACCCGTACTGGGCGCCCGCGGCCGTGCTCGTGGCCACGTTTCCCGGGTCCACGTAAGCGATCGCGGCGACGAACCCAGGGCCCAGCAGCGGGACACCGGCCCGCGCGCGGGGGACGACGGCAGCCACCCGGCCCCCTCTCGCTAGTCCATCGAGCTTGACACAGCTAGTTCATGTGTCAACCACTTGGCCAAGTCAACGGTGAAAATCGCTGTTGGTTGCGGGTCGGGGGCAGGTTGTCCAGTCTTTGGACACGCTTTGGGCCGGGGTAGCGTGATTGACGTGACCGTGCGCGTGCCGTACGCCGAGGCCGCCAAAGCGTTGCTGCGGGACACCTTGCTGACCGCGGCGAGCGACCTGCTGCGCGAACGCCCTTGGCCCGAGCTGACGATGGCCGAGGTCGCCAAGGCCGCCGGGGTCAGCAGGCAGACCCTCTACAAGGAGTTCGGCTCCCGTCAGGGCTTCGCGCAGGTGTACATCCTGCGGGAGACCGACCGCTTCCTGCGCGAGGTCGAGGCCGCTATCGGCGCGAACGTCGAAAACCCGCGCGCGGCGGTCACCGGGGCTTTCGAGGTCTTCCTGACCGGCGCGGCGGAGGAGCCGCTGATCAAGGCGATCGTCGCGGGCGACGACAGTGACGGCCTGCTGGAACTGGTGACCAACCACGCGGGCCCGGTCCTGTCGCTGGCCACCGACCGGCTGTCGGTGTTCCTCTCGTCGACCTGGCCGACGGCGGACCCGGCCGCGGTGCGGACGGTCGCCGAACTGATGGTGCGGCTGGCGGTCAGCTACGCGGCCTCACCGTCGAAATCGGTCAGCGAGACCGCGGCGTCGGTGGCGGCGATCTTCGGCCCCCACGTCGAGAGTCTGATCTGAGAGCCGGATCTCAGGACCTGCGCGCCCGCACCACGTGCCCGACGCCGAGCAGCAGCCCGACGGGCAGTCCCATGATCAGGATCCACAGCCAGGACGCGTGCCGGTCGGCCGCGGCCAGCACGAAGATGGCGACCACCGCCAGCAGGCCGACGGCGAACAGGACGAACGCGGCGGTGAGCATTCCGTTGCCGCGGGCGGGTTCGGTCATGCGCCAAGGATAGTTCGCCGTCAGCGAAGCCCCGCGCGTAACGCCGGGTGGGTATCGATACGAAGTAACCCGAGCGTCCCGGGGTGGCCTACTCTGGTGGGACGCGCCCCGGCACGCCCGGGGCGCGTTCGTCTTGCGTACGACGAGGGTCCGTGTGCGCGGACGGGGACAATCGACAAGGGAACGGTGAGATCAGTGCCGACCGGCAAGGTCAAGTGGTACGACTCGGAGAAGGGCTTCGGGTTCGTCACGCAGGACGGTGGCGAGGACGTCTACGTCCGCGCCTCCGCGCTGCCCCCAGGGGTGGCGGGCCTGAAGGCGGGCCAACGCATCGAGTTCGGGGTGGCCGACGGCCGCCGCGGCCCGCAAGCCCTCTCGGTCCGGCTGATCGACGCGCCGCCGTCGGTGGTCGAGGCTCGGCGCAGGCCCGCTGAGGAGCTGCACGGGCTGGTCGAAGACATGATCAAGATGCTGGAGTCGGCCGTCCAACCCGACCTCGCGCGCAGCCGGTACCCGGAGAAGAAGCTCTCCAAGCGCATCGCCGAGGTCATGCGCGCCGTCGCGCGCGAGCTCGACCCCTAAACCGCGGGCAGGCGGCTCAGGTCACACGACGTCCTGGGCCGCCAGTACCCAGTAACCGGTCTGGACCAGTTTGTCGCCGTTGACGATGGCCATGCGCTGGACGGCCGCGAGCTCGAGGCGGTCGTCCGCGTTCGGCAGTTCCAGCGTGTACGCGTGCCGCTTGTCCTTGGGCAGGAACACCTTGCTGCTCGCGTCGACCCGCCGGCCGTCGCGGTTGATGTAGGAGAACGCGACGCCCCAGGGTTCTTTGGCGATCTCGTTGGACACCGACACCTGGACCGGCTGGCCCGGCCGCATGTCGAGCCGGACGATCGCCTCGCGGTGCTGTTCCTGTGTCCGCGACTCGATGTCGAAGAGGACGAACGGGGTGGCCCGCACGCTCTCGCCGTCGGAGTAGAAGGTCACGTCCGGCTGCGGCGGGGTGGCTGAGCAGCCGGTCAGCACGACACCGACACCGATAACGGCAACGACAGCGATCAGGAGACGACGCACAGCTCAGACCCTACGGCCCGCTCGGCCCGACCGGCGGCGGTGGGCCCTCGTGCAGTGACGCGGCCCGCAGTCCCGGCATGGAGAACCGCAGTGGCCTGCTGCCGCCGAAGCCGGGGATCAGGGACTGGCCGCGTCGGGCCAGCAGCGTTTGCGTGAGACCGGCGGCCAGCAGCACCGACACGACGAGGAAGCCGACCCACCAGATCGGCGGCAGCAGCACGCCGATCGCGCCGCCGAAGACCCAGCCGAGCTGCAGGACCGTCTCCGACCGGCCGAACGCCGACGCGCGCGACTCCTCCGGCAGGTCGTCCTGGATCACCGCGTCGAGGCTGTTCTTGGCCAGGGCACTCGCCACCGCGCCGACCAGGCCGACCAAGGCCGCGGTGACGATGCCCGCGGCGAACGTGGCGACGATCGTGGCGGTCAGCGCCCCGATGATGCAGCCGATCACGACCTGCTCAGGGTTGCCGACGTGGATGCGCGCGCCGATCATGTTGCCGCCGAAGCTGCCCAGCCCGGCCGCGGCCGCGATCAGGCCGAGCAGCAGCAGCTGCTGCACCGGCTCGGTCTCGTTCTGGGCGCGCACCGCGAACGCGGCGAACATCATCAGGAAGCCGGTCAGCACGCGGATCGTGCCGTTGCCCCACAGCGATACCACGATGTGTCGGCCCATCGGCCTGCGTTTGGCCTGCACCGGCAGCCGGGCGCTGATCGACGCGGGCACCTCGCCCTCGGTGACCTCGACCCACGCCGGGATGCGCAGCGCCTGCGCGGCGCCGACCAGGCAGATGACGACGGTGAACCACAGAGCGCCGGGGGAGCCGAAGATGTTGGCGAAGAGCGCGGCTATGCCGCCGAAGACAGCGCCCGCGGCAAGCCCGAACACCGTCAGCCGGGCGTTTGTCTTGGCCAGGGTTATCTCAGGTGGCAGCACTCTCGGCGTGATCGCGGCCTTGAGGACCGTGAACGATTTGGACAGCACCATCTTGCCCAGCGCCGCCGGGTAGAGGCCCCAGTCGTCGAAGTGCATCGCCATGATCAGGCACATCAGCGCCTGGCCAGCCGACGCGGCGCACATCGCGAACCGGCGGCCGCGCTGCATCCGGTCGAGCAGCGGGCCGATCACCGGGGCGAGCACGGCGAACGGGGCGACGGTGATCAGCAGGTAGAGGGCGACCTTGCCCTTGCTCTCGCCGCTGGCCGCCGAGAAGAACAGGGTGTTCGCCAGCGCGACGGCCAGTGCCGCGTCGCCCGCGTAGTTGAGCATCGTGGCGTAGGTGAGCGAGGACAGGCCGGACTTGTCGGCGCCGTCGGCGTTGGCGGCGCGCTTGAACGCGGTCACGGCCTGGTGGGTGAGCTGCCTGCTGCGCAGCGCCGCGACCCGGGTGACGGTCAGCTTCTTCGGGTACGGCTGCCCTGGCCGCTCGTCCTGGTGCGGGCGCTCGTGCTGGTCGTAGCGGTCGTCATGAGGGCGCCGGTCGTCACGGGGCGGCGGGTAGTCGCCGACGTCGCCGTAGGTCTCGTAGCCGGGCTCGATCCGGCGGGTCGGCGGACGCTGCGCCCGGATCGCGTCGGTCTCGGGCTCCTCGCGGCGCCACGGCGGCGGCTCGGGGTCGCGACGCCACGGCGGCGGCTCCGACCGCGACGACGACCGGGTCGACGGCGGGTCGACCGGCCTGCGCCGGGGCTCGGGCTGGCGGTGCGGATCGACCGGCTGACGTGGGTCGGGCCGGTTCGGGTCGGCGGGCTGATAGCCCCAGCGCTTGCCGCCCCCACCGTCGCGGCGGCGGCCGGACGGTGGCTGGTCGGACCCGGAGCGCATCACATCATCCATCCTGCCGTACTGGGGTGCTTCCTCGTATGAAGACGTGCGAGGACGGTCAGGGATGGCCCTCGAACCGAATCCGGAACAGCTTGGGCCACAGCTTGCCGGTGACCAGGAATTCGTCCGTTCCGGGGACGTTGGCGATGCCATTGAGGACGTCGGCGCCGGTCTTGTCCTGCGGCTGCAGCAGCCCTGCGAGGTCGGCGCGGCCGGTGACGGCGCCGGACGACGGGTCGATCCGCATGATCAGGTCGGTCTGCCAGACGTTGGCGTAGACCGTCCCGTCGACGCATTCCAGCTCATTGAGCCTGGTCACGGGCCCGGTGTCGGCGGTGACGGAGACCTGGCCGGTGGCCTCGAAGGTGTCCGGGTCGCGGAAGGTGAGCTTGTCCGAGCCGTCGCTCATGACCAGGCGCTTGTTCTTCGCGTCGTGGCAGATGCCCCAGCCCTCACCTTGGTACTGGACCCGGCGCTTCTCCTCGAAGGTGGCCTTGTCCCGCTCGATGGCCACGCCGTCCTGCCAGGTGATCTGCCAGACACGGTCCCCGACAAGGGTGATGCCCTCGCCGAAGAACTCACTCGGAAGAGGGGTGCGCCTGCTGACGGCGCCGGTCGTCGGGTCGGTCGCGCGGATCTCGGACTGGCCGACGAGCCCGGTGCCCTCATAGAGGACGCCGTCGACGAGTTCGAGCCCCTGGGTGAACGCGGCGTGGTCGTGCGGGCGCTCCTCAAGGACCTTCGCGGTCAACTCGGCGACGCCCGCGGGCGCGGCACTCGTCGTCCCGACGGGGCTGGTGGGGCTGGATTGGCTGGTGGGACCGGATTGACCCGGCGTGGAACAGGCGGCGGCGAGGCAGGCCAGCATGGCCAGCGCGGCGGTGCGGCGGAGTGACACGGGGCAAGCGTGGCACGGCTGTCGGACCTCTGAGCGGCGTGGGGCACAATCTGCGGTGATGAGCCCGACGCCCGTACCAGAAGCCGCCACCGACCCCGACTTGCTGTCGGCGGTCGACTTCGCGCGCGCCGCAGCGATGACGCAGGCCGGCGCGGAGGTCGGCAGGCATGTGGCGGCCCAGCCGGAGGACGCCGCGGCCGTCACCCACCTCTTCGACGCCGACAAACCTGGCTACTACGGCTGGCGCTGGGCGGTGACGGTGTCCCACGCGGGCCCCGGCACCCCGGTGACGGTCAGCGAGGTCGTCCTACTGCCCGGCCCCGACGCGCTCACCGCCCCGGCGTGGGTGCCGTGGGAGGACCGCGTCCAGGCCGGTGACCTCGGCGTCGGCGATCTGCTGCCGACCGCCCCGGACGACGACCGGCTCGCGCCCGGCTACCTGGGCAGCGACGACCCGTCGATCGAGGAAGCGGCTCTTGAGCTGGGCCTCGGTCGGCTCCGGGTGCTCTCGCGCCTCGGTCGTATCGAAGCGGCCGACCGCTGGTTCGCCAGTGACTTCGGCCCCGCCGCGGACATGGCCCGCAGCGCCCCCGCGCACTGCGGGAGCTGTGGCTTCTACGCGCGGATCGCCGGATCGTTCGGCGCGGCCTTCGGTGTGTGCGCCAATGAGCTGGCGCCCGCCGACGGACGGGTCGTGCACGTCGAGTACGGCTGTGGGGCGCACTCGGAGGCCGAGGTCGAGCAGATCTCGCCCGTCCTGGTCGCCGACCTCATCTATGACGACGCGACGCTGGACTACGAGCCCAAGGCCGTGCCCGAGCCCGTGGCCGACACCGTCGAGGACGAGACCCCTGGCGATGATCTCCCGGTAGGTCAATCTTCGGCCGATAGCGACGAGGTGGCGGTCAGCGGTACTGGTACTGGTGACGCTGATGCTGGTGAGAGCACTGATCCGGTGGATCAAGCGGATCCTTCGCTGACCGGTAGTAGTGACCAGATCGGGTGAACGACACCGACCCGTTCGACACCGCCGCGTTGCGGGCGGCGGTGCTGGGAGCCTGGGAGTCCTCGCCCACCCGGTTCCGTGAGGACGCCAACGCCGAGGAAGACCTCTACCTCGGCGGCTACCGCGACCGACTGCTGGTCGAACTCGCCCAGAACGCAGCCGACGCCGCCGAAGGCCCCGGGACCCTGCGGGTGTCCCTCGTGGGTGACGAACTCCGCGCGGCCAACACCGGACACGCGCTCGACGCCGCGGGCGTCGCCGCGCTGACCTCGCTGCGGGCCTCGGCCAAGCGCGGGGCAGGCGTCGGCCAGTTCGGCATCGGGTTCGCCGCCGTGCTCGCGGTGACCGACGACCCCGTAGTCCTTTCCGTCAACGGCGGTGTCCGGTTCTCCGCCGAGGACACCCGCGCGGCCGTCGCCGGGCACCCCGATCTCAACGCACGGGTCGCCGAGCGATCCGGCCGCGTTCCCGTCCTCCGGCTGGCCTGGCCCGCCGACGAGGCGCCGCCCCCGGGCTACGCCACCGAGGTCCGACTGCCGCTGCGGTCCGATGTGGACGGCGCGCGGCTGCTGGCGAACTTCGCCGCCCAGGCCGTCGACCTGCTGCTCGCCCTGCCCGGGCTGCGGCGGATCGAGATCGCCGAGCAGGTCTGGGAGCGCACCGACGGCGACCGGGTCAGGGTGCGCGGTCCAGAAGGCGTCTCCACCTGGCTGGTGCACCGCACCTCGGGCGAGTTCTCGCCGGAGATCGCCGACACCCTCGGCGTCGAGGCCAGGCCACAGTGGACGGTCTGTTGGGCGCTGCCGGTCGACGAGCAGAACGTTCCCCAGCCGCTGGGCGCCGACGTCCTGCACGCGCCGACCCCCACCGACGACCGGCTGTCGCTGCCCGCGCGGCTGATCGCGAGCCTGCCGATCGAGCCGTCCCGACGGCGCCTGCGTCCCGGCCCGGCGGCCGACGCGGTGCTGGCCGAGGCGGGACGGACCTATTCCGCGCTGATGACCGAGATCCCGGTCGAACACCGGACCCTGCTGGTGCCCAAGGCGGGCTTCCCGCTGTCCGAAGTGGACGACCGGCTGCGTGAGCTCGTCCTCGCCGGGCTGCGGCAGGCCAAGTGGCTGCCGCGCGCCGGGACGACCAAGCTGATCGCCCCCGCCCGGTGCCGGGTCCTCGACGCCGACGGCCTGGCCGAGCTGCTCTCCCAGGTCCTGCCCGACCTGGCGGACATGTCCGACCAGCGCCACGCCGCCGCCCTGGCCGCGCTCGACGTCGAGCGGATCGGCCTGGCCGACGTGGTCGAGTCGATCACCGGCATCACCCGCCCGCCGTCGTGGTGGCGCGACCTGTACGCCGCCCTCGCCCCGGTGCTCGACACCGACCCGACGGCGCCTTCCGAACTCGGCGGCCTGCCGGTGCCGCTGGCCGACGGCCGCACCCTGCCCGGCCCGCGCGGAACCGTGCTGATGGACGGCGACGCCGACCTGCTGGACCTGTTGGCGCACACCGAGGTCGGCTCGCTACGGGTCGTGCACCCCGAGGCCGCGCACCCGATGCTGGAGCGCCTCGGTGCCCAGCGCGGCGGTGCACTCGACGTGTTGGACGGCCTTCAGGAGGCCGTCGAGCGCAGCCTGGACGACGTCGAGTCCGGTGTGGACATCGACAGCCTGGTGCAGGTCGTCCTGCGCCTCGTCCGCGACGCGGGGATCCGCCTCGGCGAACGGCAGTGGCTCGGCGCGCTCGCGCTGCCGGACTCGGTCGGCGACTGGCGCCGCGCCGACGAACTCGCGCTGCCCGGGTCGCCGCTGCTCGACGTGCTCGACGAGGACTCGCCCATCGGCGTGCTCTCCGCGTCGTTCGACTGGCCGGAGTCGGTCCTCATCGCCCTCGGTGTCCTGGACGCCTTCGCCCTCGTGGTGGACGACGCGCCGACAGGCCCCGACCACGACCTGGCCGACGAGGCCCAGTGGTGGGACGAGATGCCCGAGCCGCCGCACCGGCTGCTCGCCGTCCGCGACCTCGACCTGGTCACCCCTGACGCCTGGCCGCGTGCCCTGCGCCTGCTCGCCGCCGAACCCGAGACCTGGCGCGCGCTGCAGGAACCCGGCGGCTACACGGGCTGGTGGATCGCCCGCCACGGTGTTCTGGGCGGCGTCGCCCCCGCCGAGTGGCGCATGCCGGACGCGTCCGAACTCGCGGGTCTCTACGACGTGGTCCCTGACCTCGGTCTGGACCCGCGCGTGCTGACCGCCATCGGCGTCCGCGCGGCCCTGGTCCTGGACACCCCGGACGACGCCGAGGAACTCCTAGGCCGTCTCGGCGACCTCGACCGCGGCATCGGCACGGGCGCTGTCCTGCGCGCGCACGCCGCGTTGGCCGAAGCCGTGCTTGACGAGGTGTTCGACCCCTCCGACGTGCGTCCGCCCGCGGGTGCCCGCACCCTGGCGGGCACGGTCGCGCAGGACTGCTCGGTCCTCGACGCGCCATGGCTGCTCGCCGTGGTCACCGAGGACGCCGTCGTGTCGGCGGGCCCGGACTTCGCCCTTGCCGAACCACTGGCCGACCTGCTGGACCTGCCGTTGGCCTCGGAGGAAGTGGCGGGCGAACCGTCGTCCGTCGGCGAGTTCGTCCCGTGGGCCGACCTCGGCGCGGTCGCGGCGGCCTGTGAGCTGCTCGGGGTCGCGGTGCCCGACGGCGGGCCGATGGTCCACGACAAGCTGGTCATCCACTGCGCGGGCGGCGACCGCCCGGCGCCGTGGTGGGTCAAGGACGACATCGCCCACTGTGAGGACACCCCGCAGGCCCTGGCCCGCGCGCTGGCGTGGACGACCGACCGCTGGGAAGACCGGCACACGCTGGCCGAGCTCATCGAGGACCCGGCCAACCACCTGATCTAGCTGACTTTCTGGGCGCCCTTGGATCCGCGTCGAGCGGCCTGCCGCTGCCAGAAAATGATCAGCGTGCCCACGATGCCCAAGGTGGTCCCGGACACCGCGGTCCACAGCCACACGCGATCCACCGTGTCCAGCACGAGCAGGGCGAGAGCCGCGAGCAACCACACGCCGGTGCCGACGTAGACGATGGGCGCCAGCGCCAGCAGCCGCGCGGGAAGCGGCGGCGGGGGGCGTAGGGGCTTGTCGGGTTCGGCCACATCCCGGAGGCTACTAGTCCGCCTCTCCGCGCTCGGATGGAGCGGGCTTCGAGACCGCCACTAGTCCCGGTCCGCAAGATCTCAGCTGCGTATGGAGGATTAGTGAGGTATGCTAACAATGTGTCGTCGGAGGGTTCGGGATCGACCGAACGGGCGCTGACCAGCCGGTTGCGGCTGGCTGTGGTGCGACTTAACCGCAGGCTCCGTGCCCAGCGTTCGAACGCGTCGGTCACGCTGACCCAGCTGTCGGCCCTGTCGTGTCTCTACAAGGGCGGCCCGTTGTCCCCTGGGGAACTCGCCGCACGGGAAGGTGTGCAGCCACCCTCGATGACGCGGGTGATCGCCGCGCTGGAAGAACTGGGCTACCTCAGCCGCAGCCCGCACCCCAGCGATGGCAGGCAGGCGATCGTGGCGATCACCGATGCCGGTCGGACCTACGTCGACGCCGACATCACCGCCCGCGAGGCTTGGCTGGACCGACAGTTGGCCGAACTGGACGACGGTGAGCGGGAGGTCCTCGCTCGCGCGGTCGAGATCATCGACAGAATGGCAGGGAACGGGCACTAGTGCAGGCGCCAGCGGGTGGTACCCGAGAACAGCGGTCCGATCGACTACCCGCGCCGCCCTCGCGGCCTGACCACGCCCCACCCCGTGAGTCCACTTCGGACACTCAGGTCAAGGGTGGCATGTTCTCTTCCCTGCGCGTGCGCAACTACCGGACGTACGCGGCGGGCAATCTGGTGTCCAACCTGGGTACGTGGATGCAGCGCATCGCCCAGGACTGGCTGGTGCTGGTCCTCACCGACCATGACCCGGTCGCATTGGGCATCGCGGCGGCGCTGCAGTTCGCGCCGACGATCCTGCTGTCGCTGTGGGCCGGGGTGCTCGCCGACCGGCTCGACAAGCGCAAACTGCTGATCGCGGTCCAGATCGGCCTCGCGTCGTGCGCGCTGGTGCTGGGCGCGCTCGACATCACCGGCCTGGTCGAGGTGTGGCACGTCTACGTGCTCTGCGTCGCGGTCGGGGTGTTCTTCTCCATCGAGGTGCCGGTCCGCCAGGCGTTCGTCGCCGAGATCGTCGGCCGGTCGCAGGTGACCAACGCCGTCGCGCTCAACGCCACCGGCTTCAATCTGGCGCGGGTGATCGGGCCCGCCGTCGCGGGCATCATGATCGTGCTGATCGGCACGGGCTGGCTGTTCATCGCCAACGGTGTGATGACCTTGGCCGTCGTCGTCGGGCTCCTGATGATGCGAGCCGCCGAGCTGTACCCGTCGCCGAAGATTCCCCGGCGCCGAGGGCAGTTGGTCGAGGGCCTTCGCTACGTGCGCAAACGGCCGGACATCATCGTGGTGCTGGTCCTGGTGTTCTTCGTCAGCACGTTCGGCATGACGTTCTTCGTGACACTGGCGGTGGTGGCGTCCAAGGTCTTCGGGCGGGACGCGGACGGCTACGGGCTGCTGTCGACCGCGCTCGCCATCGGGACCCTGGGCGGCGCGCTGCTCGCCGCCCGGCGCAGCCGCAACGGTCTGCGGCCTCGGACCAGGGTGCTGCTGGGAGCGGCGTTCTCGTTCGGTGTGCTGGAGGTCACGGTGGGGCTGATGCCGACCTACACCTCGTTCGCCCTCGCGCTGGTCCCGGTCGGCGTGGCCCTGATGACGTTCATGACCACGGCGAACTCGACGGTCCAGCTGGCGGTCGCGCCGGAGATGCGCGGCCGGGTCATGGGGCTCTACATGCTGGTCTTCCTCGGCGGGAACCCGATCGGGGCGCCGATGGTCGGGTGGATGGCGGCCGAGTGGGGAGCGAGGTCGCCGATCTATGTCGGCGGGTCCGTGGCGGCGCTGACGGCGGTGGTCTGCGGGATCGTGCTGATCCGGCGCGGCGGGGTGAAGCTGCCGGTCACGAAGTGGGGGCGGGCCCATGTCCTGCGGCGGCGGACCGGCTTGCCGGTGAAGTGAAGTTAGGCTAACCTAAGTCACGTCGCTTCGTGGTGGGAGCGGCAGTCAGTTCGGGAACGAGTGCGGCCCCGCTCCAAGCGTCCGGAGCGGGGCCGCACTGCGTTCGGTGCCTGGTCAGTCGGTCACAGGATCCACTTCTGGGCCGCGCTCCCGTCGCAGGTGCGCAGTTCCAGCTTGGTCCCGGCGGTGGTCCCGCCGCCAGCGGCGGCGACGCACTTGCCGCTGCTGCCGGTGATGGTGCCGTTGGTGTTGTACGTCCACTTCTGGTTGTTCTGGGTGGCGCGCAAGACATAGATCTGATGTTTCGTGGTCCGCAGTCTGTCGTTACCGCTGATCGCCGCCGCAGGCTGTTGTGGCCCGGCGGGTCTTGTCCCGCGCGGGCCACGTCGGCTACGGCCTATCCAGCGGCTTTCCTAGTAGTCAGGCCACGTGTGTACCGGCTCGCCCGCGTCGCTCAGCTCTATGTACCGACGCAACATCTCCGCGAGGGCGGCGTCACGGTCCAGGCCTCTGGCCTCTAGTCGGGCAACCGTCGCCCGTTGCCAGGTCGAGCCGGTTCGTCTCGCGAGGCAGCGTTGTTCGATCACGCCGAGGTAGCGTTCTCGGGACTGGTCGGACACTCCGCAGTCGATCAGACCCTCGTGTGCCATCGGCAGCAGCCTGCGCAGCACCAGCTCGTCCGGCGGCACCCAGCCGATGCCTGGCCAGTACAGCTGCGCGTCAAAGGCGTGGCGGGCGCCCGAATAGAGGTTCTCCTCCGCCGCCTGGAAGGACATCTGTGTCCACACGGGACGGTCTTCCTTGGTGAGCGCCCGCTGTGCTCCGTAGAAGAACGCGGCGTTGGCCATCAGGTCGATGATCGTCGGGCCGGAGGGAAGAACCCGGTTCTCCACCCGCAAGTGGGGGACATCGTCCATGACGTCGTAGACCGGGCGGTTCCAGCGCCAGATCGTGCCGTTGTGCAGACGTAGTTCCGCCAGCTTCGGCGCCCGGCCGGAGTCGAGGGCCTCGAACGGGTCCTCGTCGTCGACCTCGGGCAGCAGGCCGGGGAAGTATCTGACGTTCTCCTCGAACAGGTCGAAGATCGAGGTGATCCACCGCTCGCCGAACCACACCCGCGGCCGGACGCCCTGGTTCTTCAGTTCCTGCGGCCGGGTGTCCGTGGCCTGCTCGAACAGCGGGATCCTGGTCTCGTGCCACAGTGCCTTCCGCAGCAGGAATGGTGAGTTCGCGGCGAGGGCGACCTGCACCCCGGCCAGGCACTGCGCGGCGTTCCAGTTCGCGGCGAACTTCTCCGGGGGGACCTGCAGGTGCAGCTGCGCCGACGTGCACGCCGACTCCGACAGGATCGAGTCCTGCAGGCTGCGCAGCCGTTCCGGGCGCTGGCCCGGCATCGCCGCGCCCTCCATGTTGAGCAGCATCTCCTCGCCGCGGGCGGCGAAGATCTGGTCGTTCAGCTTCCGGTAGCGCGGGCTGTGGGAGAGCCACTTCGCCTGGAAGTGTTCCGTGCGCAGTGTCGGCAGGGTGCCGATCATGACCAGGGTCGCGCCCGCGGCCTGTGCGGCGTGGCCCGCCTCGGTCAGGGACTCCCGCAGTTCGGTCTCCAGGTCCGCCGACTGCCTGCCGCGCAGGGGTCTTGGGCGGACGTTGAGTTCCAGGTTCTGCTGACCGAGTTCCGTGGTGTAGCAAGGGTCATCGATCTTCTCCAGCACCGTGTCGTTGAGCATCGCGGGCTGCAGGTGATCGTCGACCAGGCTCAGTTCGATCTCCAGGCCCATCCACGGCGGGGACTTCGCGAAGCCGCCCTCGTTGAGCATGCGCTCCAACGCGTCGAGGCAGCGCTGTACCTTCTGGCGATAGCGCTGTCGGTCCTCGCGGCTGAATGCCTCGCTCGTCACTTTGTGCCCCATGCCGCCCTCCCGTCCGGCCGGATCTGCGTCCGGCAACCGTGCGGGAGGACAACGGTTTCACAGCGTCGACTCCCTTGCTAGCGGCCAAATTGGTGCCGTGAGTTATGTCGAGGTAACGCTGAGCGAACAGTGTCGGTCGGTGCTCACGCGCGCCCGGAGCGTGCGAAACTGCGCGGTGTGGCGCAGGTGATTGAGGTGACGGACCCGTCGGATCCCCGACTCGACGACTTCCGTGACCTGTCGACGGCCGACCGCCGCCCGGACCGGCCAGGTGGCCGCGGGCTGGTGATCGCCGAGGGTGTCGTCGTGGTGCAGCGGCTGCTCGCCTCGCGCTATCCCGTGCGCGCGCTGCTCGGCGTGCGCCGTCGGATCGAGGCGATGGCGGCCGATCTCGACGGCGTGGACGCGCCCGCCTACGTCGCAACAGCGGAGGTCATGGCCGAGACGGTCGGCTTCCACCTAAACCGCGGCGTACTCGCCGCCGCCGATCGGGCGGCGCCGCCCGACCTCGCTGAACTGGCCGCGAACACCCGGACCCTGGCGGTCCTGGAGGGCGTCGGCGACCACGAGAACCTCGGCGCCCTGTTCCGCAACGCCGCCGCGCTCGGCGTCGGTGGCGTGCTGCTCGGGCCCGGATGCAGCGACCCGCTCTACCGGCGCAGCGTCCGGGTGTCGATGGGACACGTGCTCGCGGTGCCGTTCGCGCCGCTGGAGCCGTGGCCGGACGGGCTGAAATGGTTGCGCGACAGTGGATTTCGGGTCATCGCGCTCACTCCGGCGGCCGGATCGGTACCGCTGTCCGAGGCGGTCCGACCCGGCGAACGGGTGGCGGTGCTGCTCGGCTCGGAGGGGCCGGGGCTGACCGAGGAGGCCATCGCCGCGGCGGATGTGGCGGTGCGTATCCCGATGGCGGGCGGGGTCGACTCACTCAACGTGGCCACCGCTGGGGCGGTCGCCTTCTACGCGCAAGGGCTCAGCGAAGGGGAGATCGGTGGAACTGCACGCCAGGGATGAGCGGGCGGTGCTCGTGGGGCACGACGGCGCCGACGAACGGGAGGTCGACCCGCACAGCCTCGCGCTGGGCACCGACCTGTCCGACGCACTGCACGAGTGGGCCAAGGTCGTGGGCGCCCTGCGGCGCAGCGACGCGGCCGACGACACGGCGGGGATCGTGGTGTCGCAGCGGGGCAGGCAGCTCGCGACCCGCGTCGCCGACGCGATGGGTCAGCCGATCAGCTACATCGACCCGCTCTCCGGCGAGGTCTCACTGATCGAGCCACCTGTCGTGGACCGTTCGGAACCGCCCGCGCCCCGACCGGCCGAGCCGACGCCGTGGCTGACCGGGCTGACCGTCGCCGCGTTCGTCTTCGTCTTCGTCGCGGTCGCCATCAACGCGCTCGCCGCGACGCTGCTGGAGACGAGCACCCTGCTGGCGGTGGCGTCGAACGTGGTCATCACCGCGGGCCTGCTGCCGTCGGTGTGGCTGGCCCGGCGCACCCCGACGCTGCGGTGGCTCGCATACGGCACCGCGGCGGGCATTGCGGTTGGATGGATCAGCCTGCCCTTCATCCTCTTCGCGTAAGGATCACCGATGGACTGGACCCTGGAAGTCGTCGTCGTCCCGGTCACCGATGTCGACCGGGCCAAGGAGTTCTACGCCGACCGCCTCGGCTTCGCCGTCGACCACGACTCCCGCTTCAGCGAGGAGATGCGGATGGTGCAGCTCACCCCGCCGGGGTCGGGCTGCTCGATCGTGATCGGCAAGGGCGTCGGCGAGATGGTGCCCGGCTCGCTCAAGGGCCTGCAGCTTGTCGTGCGCGACATCCGCGCAGGCCGCGCCCAGCTGGCCGAGCGCGGGGTCGACGTCAGCGAGGTCAGGTTCGCGAGCCCGGAGGGCTTCCGGCCCGCCACCGAGGACGACGACCTGAACAACTCGGGCTTCTGCTTCTTCGACGACCCTGACGGCAACAGCTGGGCGGTCCAGCAGATCACCGCGCGCTCCTGATGCTGGTCGACCCCACCAACGCCGACCAACGCGCGTTCCTCACGGCCGTGACCGGCGCCGAATCCACCCTCCGCGCCTGACGTCGGTTATCCGACGACCAGTTCGGAGATCGCGATCTTGTCGGTCGGCGGCTTCCCGCCGACCGGCGATCCGGGCACGCTGCTGACGACGGTCACCGTGATCGAACCCGTCCGCCGCGGTTCGAACCGGACGATTTGTGGAGCGCGGCTGCCCGCGCCCGCGTCGAGCGGCACCTGGAAGGTCGTGCCGTCATCGAAACCGATGGCGACGACGGCGATCCGCCGCCCCTGGGTGTAGCGGTCGGTCCCGTCATACGGATCGACCTTCGCGAACCCGGGGATCACACTCAACTCGGTGACCGTCGCGGTCGCGACGAACCGGAGTGTCAGCGTCTGGCCCGAACCGTCGCCATCGCACCGCCACGCTGTGTCGGGCCTGCCGTCCAACACCTTCTCCGCGTCATACGAGAACATCGCGCCGGACGCGTCCTGGCCGGGCGGTGAACTGCACGTCGCCGTGGCGGAGGAGACGATCGGTGTGCCACCACCGCCCGCGGACGTCGCGGCGGGCGGACTCGGTGACCAGTCGCCCGCGGCGACGCGGTCCGGGGTCATCGCCGGGTCGATGGCCGGTTCCTGAGCCTCCGAGTCGGGGCGCATGAGGAACGCCAACAACGCGACCACGGCGACCGCCACGACAGCGAAGACCGACAGCGTCCGAATTTCCCTGCGCCGCTGGGGATCGAACGACATTGGCTCGTCGGCGGGCAAGCTTGGCTCGGTGAGGATCACCATCACCGCACCGCACGCGCAATCGGTTTGATCGGCGAGCAGGCGGGCACCACAGGTGTCGCAGTACCGGGCCACCCGGGACCTCCGCCCTGCTGATCTTTCGGGACTCTTGGCGGCTAATGCATCGACCCCTTGGTCATTGTCGTTACCGATCACTTTCATGACTAACACTTTGCCCTCGGCGGTCGATGTGCCGGTCAGGGTTTCGGCTCCGAGCCCGGGGATGATTCGCGCCCGCAGTGGGAGGACCACGTGCCAAGGAAATCGATGTCCGCCGAGCGCGAGATATCGATGTCGACCAAGCTGTCCGAGGCCGCGGTCGGCAACGTCATGTCGTCGCTGGTCACCGCGCTTCGCGTGCTGCGCGGCGAACATCGGGACCTGTCCGAGCGGACCCTGGCGACCGAGTGGCGCGCGTCCTTCGGCGACAGCGCGCCGTGGCTGGGCGACGGGCGCGGCTACTTCGTCGTCTCGCAGGCGGTCGTCTTCTACTATGACCTCCTGGCCAACTGCGAGCCCAGCAGGCGGGCGTCTTTCATCGACGCCGCGGCGAGTGAGTGGTGGTTCGCCATGCTCTCGCTCGGCAGGCACGACTCGGGTTCGCTGTGCGATCTGTTGGTCAGCTCGTTCAACGCGGCCGAAGTGCCGGTCCCGGAACCGGACACCTCCCCGGACGGGCTCGCCGCGGCGGTTTTCGGGGCTGTGGTGGCGATCCAGGCACTGCACCGGCGCCGAGGCGGCATGCTCACCGACGACCGCCTGCGGGATCTGATGGTGATCGGCCTCGCCGCGCAGGCGCTCAGCGCGCCAGAGCGCGTGTGGACCGAACTGACCGCGCGTGCCCCGGTCCACAGCACCGCGGCCCGGGAGACGAACACGACCGAGAATCCGATCGGCACCTCGCGCATCGTCGTCGACACCGAGATCCGCCACCAGTCCGCGATCGCCGCGGCCCGGGACTCGCTGCACCGGTTGACCGAGGCGGACAAGGTCATCCGCGATGACCTGAGCGGCGGTGCCATCGGCGGGCAGGCCAGGGAGTGGTTGCGCGGCGCGGGCATCGAGACCGTCGAGTGGGATGTCCTGATGGCTCACAAGGTGGAGTACGACCGTGCCGGGATGATGAAGCGCCTGATGATGGGCGACGTGCGGGACGAACTCGCCGAGGTCGGCACCCGGATCACCAAGCGGTGGGCGGCCAGGGTCAAGCAGGCGCGGGCGTCGCTCACCGCCGCCGTGGAGCGTCGCGACCGGAAGATCAACGAACTGGCGCCCGCGGTCGAGGCGTTCATGCCGGGACCCGAGTCCCAGTACCCGCCACATCTCCGTCCACTTCAGACATACCTGGGTGACCAGCTCGCCGCCGACCGCGCCGCGAACGGTGACCAGCGAGTCCAACTGCACACCCTGTGGGACTTCCACCCGATCGCCGACCGCGACTGGCGCCTGCCGGAACTCACCTACACCCACCCGAACATCGTGCTCGCCAGCGACACGGCCGACTTCCCGTACGCCGACGCCTGCGCCGCGGCCCGGGACATCGTGTTGGACAAGATGTCCCGGGTCGGACCCCGGCGGATGCTGCTGACCTGGATCGACCCGGCGGGCCGGGGCAACAGCGCGGGTGCGTTCCTGGAGTTGCTGGAGATCGACAAGTCCCTGCTGGACGAGCACGTCTGGTCCGAGCCGGACGAGGTCGCGAAGGCCCTGCGGCGGGTCAGCGACCGGATGGCGTACCTGGAGCAGCGCTGTCTCAAGGACACCTACGCCGACCTCGACGCGTACAACCACCAGGCGGGCAGCCTGGCCGAGCCGTTCCACGTCGTCGTGGTCACCGGCTATCCGAACGGATTCAGCGAGGACACCGCCGCCCGGCTGAAGACGATCACCGAGCACGGCGGCAGGCTCGGCGTGTCGGTGGTGATGGTGTCGGATCCGTCGCTGTCACAGCATCTGACCGTGCGGCCGTCGAAGGCTCATCCGTACCCGACCGTGACACTGGACAGTGGTGTCTCCCAGCGCCGCGGGCTTCCGTCGTGGTGGAACGATCCGGTGCTTCCGCTCGCCCGCTGGGTGGTGGGGCACAACAAGGTCCCACACGCGCCGATGAACATCGACGACAAGACCACGGTGTGGGCGCCATGCTCCTTCCACGGGTTCACGCCGGAGGCGTCCTCGGCCATCGTCACCGGATACGCCAACGCGTCCGTCGCCGCCGCCGACGTGGTCATCGACGCGGGTTCTCTCATCGACGTCGACGGTGGTCCGGCGTCTTCAATGTCCTCTTTGGACATCCCGCTGGGCATCCGCGGCCGGGGCACCACCGTCGAGCTGCGGCTCGGCAAAGGGCTGTCGCAGAACGTGCTGGTCGGCGGGCTGCCGGGATCGGGCAAGTCGACGCTGCTGCACACGCTGATCACCACCGCCGCCCGCCGGTACTCGCCGGCCGAACTGGAGCTGTACCTGCTGGACTTCAAGCAGGGCGTCGAGTTCCAGCCCTACGCGGACGGTGCGCTCCCGCACGCGCGAGTCGTCGCGGTCCAGAGCCAGCGGGACTTCGGCCTGTCGGTGCTGCGCGGACTCCGCGACGAGATCGACCGCCGCGCCGACCTCTTCCGCGGCTCGTCCGGCGCGGGATCCGACTCGATCGCCGAGTACCGCGAGCGGACCGGTGCCGACCTGCCCCGGATCCTCGTGGTGGTCGACGAGTTCCAGGTGATGTTCTCCGACGACGACCGCATCGCCCATGAGTGCGCACAGCTGCTCGACCACGTCGTCCGGCAGGGGCGGGCCTTCGGACTGCACACGGTCCTCGGGACCCAGACCCTGCGCGGTCACGGATCCATGAGCCTGCTGCGGGGCACCTTGGACCAGATCGCGGTCCGCGTCGTGCTCAAGACCGGCGAGATGGACTCGCGGATGTTCCTCGCCGAGGACAACCCGGCCGGTGCCCGGCTGACCCGTCCCGGAGAGGCGATCTTCAACGCCGACAACGGGCAGCCCGAGGGCAACGTGGAGTTCCAGGTCGCGCTCACCAGCGACGACGCCAGGGACGCCGCGATCGGCCAGGCCCGGCGCGACGCCGACGCGGCTGGGTTCACCCGCCGTCCCATCGTCTTCGACGGCACCCGCGTGCTCACCGTCGCCGACGACGACGATGTCGCGGCCATCGTCGGTGGCGAGGTCACACCCGCGGGGCGGGCCATGCCGCTGCACCTCGGTCTCCCGGTCGCCATCGGCGGGTCGGGCCGGGTCGACTTCGCCCGCCGGGCGGGCAGGCACCTGGCGGTCATCCACCGCGACGCGGCGGTGCGCGGCGGCGCCGTGTTTGTCGCCGTGGCGACTGCCGTGCTCGCCACGACCGCCGAGCCGCAGGTCGTGCTGATCGAGTGCCTCGGCGACGACGAGGACCACGCACAGGACCTTCGTGACCTGGCCGGATGGCGCGGGGTGCGGTGGGGCAGGCGCCGCAAGCTGCTGCTGCCCGAACTGGCCGCGGCCGCCGCCGAGGTCCGCAGGCGCATCGACGCCGACGACTACAGCTCGCCGCCGCTCGTCATCGTGGTAAACGCTCTGCACCGCGCGCGGGAACTGGTGGATGACGGGTCGCTCGACGAGCCACAGGCCGACCTGCGGACGATTCTTGAGGACGGCTCCGATGTCGGTGTGCACCTCGTGGTCACCGCGGATTCCGTCGACACAATCGAGCGGCGGCTGGGGAGATCGGCGCTGACGTCCTTCGGCGCCCGGCTGATCGGGCAGTGCTCCGCGGACGTCTCGCAGCGGGTGCTGGGTTCGGCCGCGGCCAGCCACCTGGGTGCCGCCTACGCGTTGCTCGATGAGCCGGACGACGGACGGCAGGAGACGATCCGGCCGTTCCCGCCGCCGGACGCCAAGTGGATCGCCACCGTGACGAGCCTGTGAGGGAGACCCATGACCGCGGTGAACTATGACCCAGACGAACTCGACCGGGCGGCGCAGTCGCTGATGCGCAGCCACGAGGCGCTGCTCACCCAGGCGAAGGCGATCCGGTCGGCCATGCAGATGCAGCGGTTCAACGGACCGTCGGACCAGCGGTTCCGCCGGGAGGTGGAGACGATCGCGAACTCGGTGGCCCGACAGGCCGAGGACATCTCCCAGCGGGCCAAGCACCTGCGTTCCCTCGCGCAGAACGTCCGCGCGCTCGGCAGGCACTGATGGCCGGTGACGTCATCGACATCACCGACGTGGACGCGCTGCCGCGTACCGCGACGGCGCTGACGGCGCACTCGGCCGAACTGCGCGGCGTCGTCTCGGAACTCGCGTCGACCTCGGCGAAGCTCGAAGACCAGGTCGAACGGGTGCTCTCCGGTCTGCGTGCCGGGGTGGACCAGGCCAAGGCGGCATTGGCCGCGGTGGACCCGGAGGACCGGGCCGCCCGCGCCGCGGCGGCGGCCGCGCTGGCCTTGGCCGAACGCAAGCTCGACGCCGCGCTCATCCAGCAGGGCATCCTGCGGCGGACGCTGACGACCGTCACTCGGTCTGTCACGGCGGAGACGCGCGGGGCCGACCGGATCATCGCCACCGGGGTGGGCAGGCTGATGGCGCTGTGGGCGGGGCTGGGCCGAACCCTCAGCACGTTCCACATGCCGCCGAGTTCTTCCCCGGCGCCGACGCCCGCCGCCCCCGCCGAGCTGACCAGGGTCGGCTCGGCCCAGCACCGCATGGTCGACGTCAGCGCGATCGACGCGTCCGACTCCGGTGTGCGCGGGCCCGAGGACTTCACCAAGGTGTCGGCCGAGGAGATGCGCGCGGGTCTGCTCCTGCTGGAGCGGGTGATCCTGCCCGCCGTGAGTCGTGGTGAGGGCATTGAGGACATGCGAGCCCGCGACACCGCGGCCCGTGCGGCGGGTGGATCCGCCGACCATGTCCGGGTCTACGAGGCGTTCTTCGGCGACTCGGCGATCAAGCTGGCGCGCGCCGCTGACGGCGGCCTGACCGTGATCAACGGCTACCACCGGATCTGGCTGGCCAGGCGGATCGGCGTCGAGCGGCTGCCCGCCGAAGTGCGGGACGTGCCATGAGCGCCCTGGCGAGGTGCGCGTCGCGGCTGGCCGGGTCGGCGGCGGCGGTCGACGCCGCCAACCGCGCGCTCGCGGAGGTGTGGCGCGACCGCCGCGGCATCGCCTACCGCGACGAGGTCACCCGGCCCATCGAGGCCGCCAACCGCAGACTGCGCACAGCGCTCGATGACGCCGATCGCGATGTGGAGCGCGTCTTCCAGACGCTGCGCCAACTCGGCGCCAACCTCTCCTGACGTCAGGCCAGGGAGTCGCGCCAGGCGGTGTGGAGGGTGGCGAAGTGGCCTTCGCCGGTGATCAGGTCGGCGGGGGTGCCGTCCTCGACTATGCGGCCGTCCTCGACCACGAGCACCCGGTCGGCGATCAGGACCGTGGAGAGGCGGTGGGCGATGATCAGGGCCGTCCGGTCGGCCAGGACCGACTCGAGTGCCCGCTGCACCGCCCGCTCCGTCGGCACGTCCAGGCTCGACGTCGCCTCGTCCAGGACCAGGATCGCGGGGTCGGCCAAGAACGCGCGGGCGAAGGCGACCATCTGGCGTTGTCCGGCCGAGAGTCTGCCGCCTCGCTTGCGGACGTCGGTGTCGTAGCCCTCCGGGAGCGCCGTGATGAATCCGTTGGCCCCGACGGCCGACGCCGCGGCCTCGATCTCCGCGCGGGTCGCGTCCGGGCGGCCGAGGGCGATGTTGTCGGCTACCGAGCCCGCGAACAGGAAGTTCTCCTGGGTCACCATCACCACCGATCGTCGCAAGTCCACATCGGACACTGAGCGAATGTCGATGTCGTCCAGCGCGACGGTTCCCGCGCTCGGGTCGTAGAAGCGCGCGACGAGTTTGGCGATGGTGGACTTGCCCGCGCCGGTCGCGCCGACCAGGGCGACCGTCTGGCCTGCCGGGATCGACAGGTCGAAGGCGGGCAGCACCACCGGTCCCGCTGCCGAGTACCGGAACTCGACGCCTGCGAAGTCGAGTGAGCGGCCGCCCGCGTGCGGCGGCAGTAGGCGTGGGTCGGTCGGGTCGATGACGTCCGGCTCCTCCTGCAGCAGGCCGGAGATCTTCTCCAGCGCGGCCGTCGCTGAGGTGTAGGAGTTGGCGACCATCGCGAGATCGTCGAGTGGGTCGTAGAAGCGGCGCAGGTAAAGCGTGAACGCGGTCAGCACGCCGAGTTCCAGGCCGCCGTGCGCGACCCGCCACGCGCCGATGAAGAGGATCAGGGCCAGCGACAGGTTGCCGACCAGGCGGACGGTCATGGTGAAGCGGGCGACGACGTTGAGGGCCTGGCGGTTGGCCTCGCGGAAGCTGTCGTTCAGTTCATCCATAATGGACTCGTTGCGGCTCTCGCGGCGGAACGCCTGCACCGCGCGGATGCCGTTCATCGACTCGATGAACTGGACGATGATCTTGGCGATGGCGCCGCGGGTGTTGCGGTACGCCTGCCCGGACGTCTTGTAGAACCACCTGGTGACCAACAGGAGTGGCACGAATCCGACCAGCACCAGCAGCGCCATCGGGGTGTCGAGCACGAGCAGCAGCACCGCGATCCCGGTGACGGACAGCACCGCGGACAGCAGGTTGTCCAGGCCGTCCTCGAGCAGGTCGTCGAGCGCGTCGACATCGCTGGTCAGCCGGGAGATGACTTTGCCGGAGGTGTAGGACTCGTGGAAGCCCAGCGACAGCTTCTGCGCGTGCCGGAAGATCCGCAGCCGCAGGTCGAGCAGCACGTCCTGGCCGATGCGCCCGGACAGTCGCAGGAACAGGTAGCGCAGCCCGGACGAGCCGATCGCGGTGCCGATGTAGCCGACGACGCACCACGTGATGATCGACGCGTCGCCGTCGATGGCGGCCGGGATGCCCGAGTCGATCGCGATGGCGATGATCAGCGGACCGGCCAGCGTGGCGGCGTTGTCCGCCACCACGAACAGCAGCGCGAGCAGGGCGGGCCAGACGTGCGGGCGGATCAGCGAGCCGAGGAGCTTGCGAGAACGAGCCTTGAGCTTGAGGCCGACCGCGTGCGCGACCTCTTCGGTGTCCTCGGCGGCCACCCCGCGCCACGCCTCAGCTTCGCGCGGGTTCTCTACCCGGTCCTTGGCGTGATCGGAAGCGTCTTGGACGGTACTCACGTCGTCACCTCCTCGCGGTCCATAGTGGACAGCAGGGCTCGGTAGTCAGGGTTGGTGGCCAACAGTTCCGTGTGCGTGCCGATCGCGACGATCCGGCCGCCGTCGAGCATCGCGACCCGGTCGGCGAGCTGCACCGTGCTCGGCCGGTGCGCCACGACCAGCGCGGTCACCCCGGACAGCACGCTGCGCAGCGCGCGTTCGACCTCGGCCTCGGTGTGCACGTCGAGTGCGGACAGCGGGTCGTCGAGCACCAGCACCTGCGGTCCGCCGACCACCGCGCGGGCCAGCGCGAGCCGCTGCCGCTGCCCACCGGACAGCGAAAGGCCCTGCTCCCCGATGCGGGTGTCCAGGCCCCATGGCAGCTTGTCGACGAACTCCTCGGCCTGCGCGATCCGCAGCGCCACCCGGACCTGCTCGTCGGTCACGTCCTCCGCGCCAAGCGCCACGTTCTCCCGCACGCTGGCCGAGAACAGCACCGGCTCCTCGAACGCGGTCGCCACCACGGTCCGCAACTCGGTGAGCCCGACCTCGCGCACGTCGACGCCGTCGACGGTCACCCGGCCCGCGGTGACGTCGGCGAGCCGGGGGACCAGCGCGGTCAGCGTCGTCTTGCCCGACCCGGTCGGCCCGACCAGGGCGACCGTCTCACCGGGCTCGACGTCGAGATCGATCCCGCGCAGCACCGCGTTCTCAGTGCCTTGGTGGCGGAAGTCGACCCCCTCGAACCGCAGCCTGCCCACGCCGTCGGCGGGCAGCGGGCGCGGGTTCTCCGGGTCGGTGATGGTGACCTGCTCGTCACGCACTTCCCAGTAGCGCTCGCACGCGGTCGCGGCATGGTTGGTCTCGGCGAGCAGCCAACCGATCGAGTCGGTCGGCCAGCGCAGGTAGGTCGCCACGGTGATCCCGGCGACCAGCGTGCCGACGGTCATCGACCCGTCGACCAACCCGCGCGCGCCGAACAGCAGCTGCGCGGCGATGCCCAGCTCGGGCAGCAGGATGATCGCGCTCCACAGCAGCGCCAGCACGCGGATCTTGCGCAGCTCGGTGGTGCGCAGCTCGGCGGCCTCGGCGGCGAACCGCTTGGCCAGGTGCGGGCCGCGGCCGAAGGCCTTGAGCACGCGGATGCCGAGGATCGACTCCTCGACCCTGGTGGCGAGGTCGCCCGCCTGGTCCTGCGACCGGCGCGACAGCACGGAGTACTTCGACTCGTAGAGGGTCGAGATCAGGACAAGCGGGGCCGCGCAGACGAAGGTGATCAGGCCGAGCGTGGGGGAGAGGATGAACAGCACCACGAGCCCGCCGACGAGCGTCATTGTGTTGACGATCAGGAAGATCCCGGCGAAGGCGATGAACCGGCGCAGCGTCGACAGGTCGGACACCGCGCGGGAGAGCAACTGGCCGGACTGCCACCGGTCGTGGAAGCTGACCGGCAGCCGCTGCAGGTGGTGGTAGAGATCGGCGCGCAGCGCGGCCTCGACCTCGGTGCTCGGGCGGGAGATCAGCCTGCGGCGCACGTAGAACAGGGTCGCCTCGGTCGCACCGAGCACGGCGATGGCGAGAACCAGCCAGGGCAGCGGGCCGGTGTCCTTCGCGGCGACGGGACCGTCGAGGATGCTCTGGATGATCAGCGGGATGGCCAGACCGCAGGCCATCGAGCCGAGCACCGCGGACCCCGAACCGATCATCCGCCACCGCACCGGTCTCAGATAAGGCGCGAGTCTGCGCAGCACCGATATCCGGGTGCCGGGTGAGTCGTCCATGCCGCCCCCTGTCGTCTTGTCGACGGTAGCCACAGCGGGTGACTCGGTCATCCGAATTTCCTGGTGGGTGCTTGGATGAGGGCATGACTCGACCGGAACCGGTCCGCTTCCTGCGTACGGAGGCGAGCATGGCCTTCCCCGAGGGCAGACTCTTGGCGCTGCGCGACGGCGTGGTCCACGTGCTGGCACCTGACGGGTGGACCCGCCTGGGGCGCGAGCGGCCGTCGACGGCGGTCTGGCTGCCGCGGGAAGCGGCGGAGGACTGGTGCGAGCGGGAGGGCTGGGACCTGCACCTGCTCGATGGCGTCCCGACGACCACTAGATAGGTCCGGGCTCAGAGGCAGTCCCCGCCCAAAACGAAACCTCCCGGTCGGCGCTCGTCAGCGGCCGACCGGGAGGTTCAGTTCGGATCTATCCCCGGTTGGACCGGGTGCCGAGCAGCACGTCCTCCCAGGACGGGACTATCGGACGTGCCTTCTTGGTGGGCTTCGGCCGTCGGGCAGGTTCAGCCTTTCGGGCGGGCTCGTCGATCAACGCGTCCTGTTCGTCCCGTTCGCGCGGGTCTGGCTCCTCGTCGGGGAACTCGACCACGGCGGCGGGCTGTTCGGCCTCGTCGACGGCCTCGTCCATCGTGGCGGCGGCCTCGGGCTCAGGTGCGAGCTCGAAGTCCTCCACGAAGTCGCGGTCGGCAGCGGGCACCGGCGTGGCCTGCGCCGCGGGCGCGACCGGCGCCGGGACGCTCGGCGGTGTGGCCGGGGGCGTCTGCGGCACCGGGGGCGCGACCGGGGCGACCGGCGGCTCGAAGGTGTCCACCACCTCGATCGCCTCGACCGCGCTGGTGTCCAGGTTGAGTGCGGCCTGGGCCAGCTCGGTCACCGGACGCACCGTGCGCAGCGGCCGGTTGGGCTGCGGGTCCAGCAGGTCGCGGGCGTGGTCGTCCAGCGCGCCGACGGTGCCGCCGTGCGCGCCGGGGTGGAACGACCAGTGGGCGCGGTTCAGCGAACGGCCCGCGGTCCAGGCGAGCTGGACCACCCACTTGCCGTCCTCGCCGCGCCACGAGTCCCAGTTGGCCGCGGCGTAGTCCTGGCCGCGCAGGCCGAAGGCATGCGCCACGACCTCGCCGAGGGTCTGCAGGTCGGGGCCGTCCTCGCGGAGCGGGTGGGCGCGCTGGGCGAGATCAGCGGTCCGGGAACGCTCCAGTAAAACGGGGTAGGCGAATCGCTCGACCTTGTGAGCCGGGATGCCCGCCGCCTCGGCGACTTGCTCCACGGACTCTCCGGCACGGATACGGGTCTGGATCTCACGAGGACGCATCTGGCTCTCCAGCTCGATTTCGATCTGGCCGAGTCGGGTGACGTCTCCTCGAGCGGCCGCACGCAGCCGGTCGTCCGCGGGAAGGGTGAAACGCTCGCCACGCGCCAGGTCCTCGCAGATGACGGTCTTGCCGTCATCGCCGAGCCCGACGACCCGCAGCGCGCGCATCGTGCACCTCCATACGATCTGAGCAGACTTCACTCGCCAGCGTCCCACGGTAGATCGGCGAGTCGCCTTGACGAGCGAGGCGCGCCGGACCCACGGGGGATATCCCTCGTGATCTTGCCGTATCCGGAAGGAGATCCGCACGCGGGTTCGACGCGTTCACCCGTTCAGTTGCTCAGCCCAGCTGATCGACGACCCAGTCGATGGCGCCGGTCAGCTTGGAGATGTCGTCGGGCTCGATCGCCGGGAACATCGCCACCCGCAGCTGGTTGCGGCCCAGCTTGCGGTAGGGCTCCACGTCGACGATCCCGTTGGCGCGCAGGACCTTGGCCACCACGGCGGCGTCGATCGAGTCGGCGAAGTCGATCGTGCCGACCACCTGCGAGCGGTGCGCGGGCTCGGCGACGTACGGGGTGGTGAAGTCCCGCTCCTCGGCCCACGAGTAGAGCCTGCTCGACGAGTCCTTGGTGCGCGCGACGGTCCAGTCGAGGCCGCCGTTGCCCAGCATCCAGTCGATCTGCTCGGCGAGCAGGAAAAGAGTGGAGATCGCCGGGGTGTTGTAGGTCTGGTCCTTGGTCGAGTTGTCGATCGCGGTGGTCAGCGACAGGAACTCGGGGATCCACCGGTCCGAGCCGCCGATCTCGGCGGCGCGGGCCAGCGCGGCCGGGCTCATCAGCGCCAGCCAGAGACCACCGTCGGCGGCGAAGCACTTCTGCGGGCCGAAGTAGTAGACGTCGACATCGGCGGCGTTGACGGGCAGGCCGCCCGCGCCGGAGGTGGCGTCGACGGCGATCAGCGCGTCACCCGAGCCCGCGGGCCGCACGACGGGCATCTGCACGCCGGTCGAGGTCTCGTTCTGCGCCCAGCCGACCAGGTCGGCGCCCTCGGCGTAGACGATCTCGGGCGCGGTGCCCGGCTCGGCCTTGACCACGATCGGGTCGGCCAGGAACGGCGCGCCCTTGGTGGCGGAGGCGAACTTCGAGGAGAACTCGCCGTTGGTGAAGTGCTGCGAACGCTCGCGGACCAGGCCAAAGGCGGCGATGTCCCAGAACGCGGTCGCACCGCCGTTGCCGAGGACGACCTCGTAGTCGTCGGGGATCGAGAACAGCTCGCGCAGGCCGGTGCGGACCCGCCCGACGAGCGACTTGACCGGCTTCTGCCGGTGCGAGGTGCCCAGCAGCTCGGCACCCTGCGCCGCGAGAGCGGCGACCTGCTCCGGTCGAACCTTCGACGGTCCGCAGCCGAAGCGGCCGTCGGATGGCTGCAGGTCGGCGGGCAGCACAAGAGTGCTCGGGTCGACGGTCTGGGTCATGCTCGGCGCCTTTCGCGGGTACGAGAATGGAGGTCCCCGGCGACGGTGACGGGCGCTTCCAGTCTCCCATAGGGGCGCTGAGCGGCGACAACGCGCTGACCTCGGGCGTCACTGGCGCTCGATTCGCCCACCACCCACATGGCTGAACACGATCATCGGGCCGGTGGCGTCTTCGAGCCGCGTATCCGCGAGCGTCTCAGGATGCGCCGACAGTGCGCCTGGGTTCGTGGTCGGTCGGAATGTGCCCCGAATGGCCTAGCGGGAGACGGTCGCGAGCCGCAGGTCTGCCCATTGGCGGGCGGCCTCGGCCATGCGCTGTTTCCACTGGTCGGCGCTGTTGCCTGCGATTTCGTTCCACACCCGGACGTTGACCCGCGCGAACACGTCGAGCGAAGCGGGTGGGGCACTCGCCCACGCGCGGGTGCGAGCGGCCCATTCCTCGGCCTGGACGGGGGTGTGACCGGATGCGATGAGCCAGAGCACCAGACAGCACGGGTCGATCCATGCGGCGGCGCGGGTCGGCCAGGCCCAGTCGATCAGGCGTACCGACCCGTCGCCGGTGATGATCAGATTCGCGGGGTTGTAGTCGGTGTGCGACAGGGTGTCGCCCGCGAGCACGGCCGTGTCGTGGTCGTCGAGGTAAGTACGCCACCGAGCAGCGTCCTTGATCGGGATTGCGGGACAAGGCAGAGCGCCGAGCGCGTCGATTGCGGCGACAACGGCGGGCAGATCCGGCGAGTCGGGGGCGTAGCTCGGGTGACGGCCCTCGATGTACTCGAAGGCGAGCACGTTCCACCCGGCTACGTCGTCGAGGTGCCACAGCAGGGCGGGCGCCACGGGACGAACGTAAGGGTTGATCAGGGCTTCCCGCCCTTGGGTGACCACGCCGCGGTGGTCGTTGCGAATGCCTTTCAGGAAGATCGTGCCGTCGGTGGTGTCGACGATCGCGGCGAGTGCCGAGTTCCGCCCCTCCGACGCTGTTCGTGCCGTCAGGATGTGGCCGGTACGAGCGCGGATCGCGTCGCGCAGGGGCTCGGGGAGGTCGAGCCACTCGGTGCGGTTCAGCATGAGTCCTCTCGCGGTTTCCGTGTGCCCGACACTCACGGGCAGGCTAACAACCGAGCGGGGGCCGAGCGCGCGACGCGCTCGGCCCCCGGATTTCACTAATAAGGAACGTCGTCCTCGGCCGCGCAGGAACAGCGGGCATACGCGCCGAGTTCCTCGACGTCGTCGACGAGTTCGTGCGTCGACGCTGCGCGCCAAGTGGCGCAAGAGCAGCCGCAGCCAGAACGGGTCAGCGAACTGTGTCGAGGTCGCCGACCTTCGCAGCCACACGGCCGTGCGTGATTCCAAGAACGCGACCGGTCCGGCACTCGTGTTCGACCGCGCCGCGTTCGTGGCGCTGCTCGACCGGTTCCACGACGTCGAGCACTGACGTCGAACCTCGACGGGCCGTGCCGCCTCGGCGCAGGCCGGCATGACGACCACCGCTCAGCCGCGGTGACGTCTCGGGTGTGCGAACGCGCCGACGAAGTCTGGCGTGTTCGTGCGCCCGAGACGTCACCTTCAAGCGGCTGAGCGCGCGTCCCGGAGGGACGCCATGTCAGAGCGTGCGCCAGCCCTGGTCGTCCACTCCACCCGGAATCGCCTCCGGGGTCCCGTACGGCTCCCGCGTGAACACGAACGTCGCGAGGTCGAAGTGGCTCGGCGACCCGTCCGCGTGCCGTCGCAGGCTCAGGGTCTCGCCCGCGTAGTACCCGTCCAGGCCCGTCCACGAGTCCTTGCCCGCGGGCCGGAACCGCGACTGCCTGCCGATCCCGCTCACCGGTGCCAGCCGCAGCCAGCCCTCCGGCAGCAGCCGCAGCAGGTACGGCGTCGGCCCCCAGTGCCACAGGCCGGTCAGCGCGAGAAGTGCCGGGTCGGCCTCCGCCATCGGCTCCCACTCGGCCGGGAGGCTCGGCTCGTGCTCCTCGACGATGTTGATCAGCTCGCTGGCCATCGTCACGATCGGCACGCCGGACGTCGAGTTGGCCATCGCCAGCGCGCCCGTGCCGGTGCGCCAGTCGACCAGGACGCTGGCCAGGAAGCCGGGCATCGAGCCGCTGTGGCCGGAAAGCCTGCGACCGCCGAGGCGGATGGCCTCGAAGCCAAGGCCGTAGCCCATGGTCCAGGCGTCGTTGTCGTCGACGTGGATCGGCGTGCGCATCTCCGCGACGGTGTCGGGGTGCAGCACGTCCCCCGTGTCCCCGGTGATGAAGCGGGCCCAGCGGGCCAGGTCGGTGACCGTCGACCAGAGCTGGCCCGCGGGGGCCATCGCGCCCGAGTCGGGCGTGGGCTCGTTGAGCAGCACATCGGCGAACGGGTGGACCGCCCATCCGAGCGCGGCGGGGGCCTGCGGCTGCGGGCTGGTGCGGGCCATCTCCAGCGGCGTGAGGATCTCGGCGGTCAGCACGTCGAGCCAGCTCGCGCCGCGGGCGCGGGCGACGAGTTCGCCGAGGACGCCGTAGCCGACGTTGGTGTAGTGGAACCGGGCGCCGGGGCGGTGCCGCACCGCGTCGGTGGCCAGGCTGCTCTCCAGGGCCGCCCAGTCGTCACCCTCGGCACGCTCCCACCAGGCGCCGGGTGACTCCGAGGTGAGGCCGCCGGTGTGCGACAGCAGCTGGGCGATGGTGACCTCGCCGAACGACGTGCCGGGCACGTGCTTGTCCAGCGGGTCGTTCAGGTCGAGTCTGCCCTCGTCCCGCAGCCGCATGACGAGCACCGCGATGAACGTCTTGGTGATCGACCCGATCCGGTACTGGACGTCGGTGGTGGGGGCCGTGCCCGCCACCTTTCCCCGGACGCCCGTCCAGGCGACGGCGCCGTCGCGGATGACGGCCGCGACCAGGGATGGGGCGCGGCTGTCGGCCTGCACCGCCGCGATCCGGCGGAGCAGCGCGAACTCAGTGGTCTGCAGCATGAAAGGAATTGTGGGTCATAAATCAACCCAATAACCCCTGGGACATGGCTGTGGTGACCGCGGCGGTCCGATCGGACACCCCGAGCTTATCGAAAGAACGGACCAAATGGGTCTTTACAGTCGCTTCGGTGATGTGTAGCGCGCGGCCGATCTCGGCGTTCGTCGCACCCTGTGCGACCAATCGGAGCACATCGGTCTCGCGGGCGGAAAGTGCCTGCTTGGCCGGGGTGCGGACGCTGCGCATCAACTTGCCCGCGACCGACGGCGCCAGCACCGTCTCACCTCGGCTGGCCGCCCGTACGGCACCGGCCAATTCGGACCTTGAGGCGTCTTTCAACATATAACCAGATGCGCCCGCCTCGACCGCCCGCAAGATATCCGAGTCGGTCTCGTAGGTGGTGAGCACGACGACCGCGGAGATCGACTCGGCGACAATGCGCTCGGTGGCGCCGACACCGTCGAGTCCGGGCATCCGCAGGTCCATCAGCGTGACGTTCGGACGCAGCGCGCGGGCCACGGTGACCGCCTCGTCGCCGGACCCGGCCTCGCCGACGACCGTCAGGTCCGGCTCGGCCTCCAGCATCCCGCGCAGGCCCGCGCGGACCACCGGGTGGTCGTCCACCAGCAGCACGGTGATCACCGGGGCACCGCCAGGGTGACCGTCGTCCCCGCGCCGGGGGAGCTGGCGATGTCCAGGGCGGCGCAGACCTGCTCTGCCCTGGCGCGCATCCCGCGCAGGCCGTAGCCGTCGCTGTCGGCGGCGGGGTCGAAGCCGACGCCGTCGTCGGTGATCCGCAAGGTGACTCCTTCGTCGGTGTGGCTGAGGTGGACGGTGACCGCGCTCGCCCGCGCGTGTTTGCGGATGTTGGCCACGGCCTCCTGCGCGGCCCGCAGCAGCAGCACCTCGACCGCGGTGGGGATCTCGCCGTCGCCGTCCACCCGGAACTCCGCGCGCACCCCACTTTCCGCGGTCAGCCGCTCGACCTGCCTGCGCAGCGCCTCGGCCAGCGACCCGTCGGCCAGCGCGGTGGGCGCGAGCGCGGCGACCAAGGCACGGGCCTCGGCGAGGTTCTCGCGGGCCGTGCGGGCGGCCAGTTCAAGACTGCGGCGGACTTGGTCGCTGTCGCGGTCCACAGCGGATTCCGCCGCCTGGACCAGGGTGACGATGCTGGTGAAGCCCTGGGCCAGGGTGTCGTGGATCTCCCCGGCCAGCCGGGTTCGCTCGGCGCCGACCCCGGCCTCGTGGGACAGCCGGGCGACCTCGGCGCGGCTGCGTTCCAACTCGGTGATCAGCGCGGCCCGCTCGGCGCTCTCGTCGGTGATCCTGGTGATGTAGAAGCCGATCAGCACCGAGAAGGCGAAGCCGAGGAACGACGCCGGGAGCAGCCCGTGGATCTCGCCCATCGCGTCGGCCCGCCACGCGCTGATGAAGGGCGGGATGACGTTGAGCGCGCCGACGATCGGCGCCGCGACGGCGAAGCTGACGCTCATGAACACCATCGGGCAGATCACGAACAGCGCGTAGGTGCTCATCGGGACGAACCCCACCGCGGTGAAGAACAGGACCAGCGCGACGGCGATGAAGATCGCCCCGTGTCGACGGTCGTCGGTGAGCATCGCCTTCGGCCTGCCGTAGAACACGTGCAGCGCGCCGAAGGCGATGCTCACCGACGACCGTCGACACGGGGCGATCTTCATCGCCGTCGCGCTGGTCCTGTTCTTCACCGCGGTGGGGTTCGTCCCGATGAGCACCTACGCGCTGTTCGTGATCTGCCCGATGG
>DATLIA010000317.1:0-21571 GCA_035540215.1 Actinokineospora sp.
GGGTTTCGGGCAGCAGCAGGGCTTCGGCCAGCAGCCGCCGCAGCAGGGTTACGGTCAGCCGCAGCCGGGCTTCGGCCAGCCGCCGACCCCGCCGCCCGGCTTCGGCCAGCCGCCGCAGCAGGGTTACGGCCAGCAGCCCCCGCCGCAGGGCTACGGCCAGCAGCCGCCGCCGCCCCCGGGTGGGCAGCAGCCGCCGCAGCAGTGGTGATCTAGTTCGTCAACGTGGGCCCCAGTCGATTCGGCTGGGGCCCACTGCGTTGGCGGGGAGGGGGACGTTGTCGATTCGGCCGCTGCCCACAGTCGTCGTTCGATAACGTTCGGGCACCACCAACGTCGGGGAGCGCGGAGAGATGAGTTATCCGAATGGGCCGCAGGGGTATCCGGGCCAGTCGGGCCCGGGTTACCCGCAAGCCGCGGGCTACCCGCAGGGGCAGCCGGGATTCGCGCCTGGCCAGCAGGGCTACCAACAGGGTCAGCCGGGATACGCGCCGGGCCCGCAGGGCTATCCACAGGGGCAACCCGGCTACCCACCGGGTCAGCCGGGGTATCCGGGATATCCCCAGCAGGCGCCGTCCGCGGTCACTGGGATCATCGCGGGCTTCTTCGGGCTGCAGGCGGCCGTCTCGCTGCTGCGCAACGGGATCGAGTTGGCGGACCTGGCCAGTGCGGTCGGCTTCGGCAACCTTCCGGGTGGCGCCATGGTGGTGCTGATCGGCCGGTTCGTCCTCGCCGTGGTGATCCTTATCGGTGCCGTCATGCTGTTCACCCGCCGCAACAGTGGCAGGCTGACCGCGCTGTTCGGCGCGATCGCGGCGATCTTGCTGCTCGGTCTTGAGCCCGCGCTGCTCGGCGTCGACTTCGGCCTCTACTGGGAGGCGGCGTTCAGCTTCGGCAGGCAGGTCGGGACCGTGCAGCTGTTCACCGTCGTGTTCGGAGCGCTGCTCACAATTCTCTTCGCCGCGCTGCCGTCGACGAAGAGGTGGATGCGCACGGACCGATAGTCCGCGCGGCGGGCAGGGGGAGACCGGCCGTAGCCTTGGTGGCATGGCTGACGACTTCACCCGCTGGGGTTTCGAGACCCGGGCGATCCATGCGGGACAGGACCCCGATCCGCGGACCGGCGCGGTGATCGTGCCGATCTACCAGACCTCCACCTTCGCCCAGGACGGCGTCGGTGGGCTGCGTGAGGGCTACGAGTACTCGCGCACCGCCAACCCGACCCGCACGGCCCTCGAGGCCGCCCTGGCCGCGTTGGAGGGCGGGGCGCACGCGTTGGCGTTCGCGTCGGGCATGGCGGCGACCGACACGGCGCTGCGCAGCATGACCAGGCCGGGGGACCACATCGTCCTCGGCAGCGACGCCTACGGCGGCACGTTCCGGCTCATCGACAAGGTGATGACGCTCTGGGGCGTCGAGTACACCGCCGTCGACCTGGCCGACCTCGACGCCACCCGCGCCGCGGTCCGGCCGAACACGAAGGTCATCTGGTCGGAGACGCCGACCAACCCGCTGCTCGGCGTCGCCGACATCGCCGCGCTCGCGGCCATCGCCGCCGAGGCAGGCGCGAAGCTGGTCATCGACAACACCTTCGCCACCCCGTACCTGCAGACCCCGCTGGCCCTCGGCGCCGACGTCGTCCTGCACTCGACGACGAAGTACCTCGGTGGGCACTCCGACGTCGTCGGCGGCGCGCTGGTGACCTCGGACAGTGCGCTGAACGAGGCGTTCGCGTTCCTGCGGAACTCCGCGGGCGGGGTGCCCGGCCCGTTCGACTCGTGGCTGACCCTGCGTGGCGCCAAGACCCTTGCGCTGCGGATGGAGAAGCACAGCGACAACGCCGAGCGCATCGTGGAGACCCTGCTGCGCAGCGACAAGATCAGCAAGGTCTTCTACCCCGGTCTGGCCGACCACCCCGGCCACGAGATCGCGGCCAAGCAGATGCGCCGCTTCGGCGGCATGGTCTCCTTCACCGTCGCCGCGGGCGAGCAGGCCGCGCTGGACCTGGTCGCGCGCACCAAGCTGTTCACCCTGGCCGAGTCCCTCGGCGGCATCGAGTCGCTGATCGAGCACCCTGGCCGGATGACGCACGCGAGCACCGCGGGGTCGCCGCTGCAGGTCCCGGCCGACCTGGTCCGGCTGTCGGTCGGCATCGAGGACAGCGCCGACCTCATCCAGGACCTGGTGTCCGCGCTGTAATTCGACAACCACGACAGAGACACCACGACCGCATGACCATCAACCGTCTTCACCGCGATGGCCGTGTGGTCGTGGTGCTCCTGGCGTGGGCCACGGCGACCGTCGCCGCGTTCCTCACTGATCGGCACTTCGAGGACATCGACGTCTACCGGGCGGGCGGTCGCGCCTGGCTCGACGGGATGTCGCTGTACGGGCCGGAGTTCGGCGCGACCGTGGCGCCGAACCCGCTCGGGTTCACCTACCCGCCGATCTCGGCGGTGCTGTTCTCCGCGCTCGCCGTCGTCCCACGCTGGCTGGCGATCGGCGTGTTCAGCGTCGCCGGTCTGGCGGCCATGGGCGCCGCGGTCTGGCTGGCCGCCCGCAGGATCGCTCCCGACGCCGCGCGGGGCGCGGCCGTCGCCATCGGGCTGGTCGCGGGGACGGTCGCGGAACCGGTGCGCGACACCCTCACGTTCGGGCAGATCAACCTGATCCTCATGGGCCTGGTCGCGCTCGACTGTCTGCTGCCGCGCACCCCGTGGCCGCGTGGGCTGCTGATCGGGATCGCGGCCGCGATCAAACTGACCCCCGCGTTCTTCGTCCTGTACTTCCTCGCCCGCCGCGAGTGGCGGCCCGTACTGGTCGCGGGCGCCACGGCGGTCGCGGTGGCGGCGCTGGGCTTCGCGCTGTCGCCGGGTGACTCGGTCCGCTACTGGACCGAGGCGCTGTTCGACACCGGCCGGATCGGGCGGCCGGAGATGGCCGCCAACCAGTCGGTCGCGGGTGTGCTGCACCGGCTCGGCCTGAGCTCTGGCGGTTCCGGCACGTCAGTGCTGTGGCTGGTGCTGGCGGTCGCGTTGGTGCTGGTCGCCTGCCTGCTGGTGGCGCGGCTGCGGGCGGCGGGCGACAACGTGGGCGCGCTGGTCGGCCTGGCCGCTGTCGGGCTGCTGGTGTCCCCGGTGTCGTGGTCGCACCACTGGGTGTGGATCGCGCCGACGCTGGTCTACCTGGTGGGCCGGCGGTGGTGGATCGGCGCCGGAGTCGCGGCGGTGGTGTTCGCGGTCGGCCCGCAGTGGCTCCTGCCGCGTCGCGACGGGCTGGAACTGGAGTGGTCGACGCTGGAGCAGGTGGTGGGCAACGCCTACGTCTGGCTGGCGCTCGTGCTGGTCATCGCGCTGTGCTCAGGGCGCCTGACGCATCGGGTCGACCACGTCGCCTGACTTGGCCGGGGTGTCCTGCGTAGGCGCCGGGACCAGGTCGGCCGGGTTGACACAGCCACCGACCAGCTCGATCTCGGTGCCGTGGGAGACGTAGTGGCCGGGGTCGGCGCAGGCGGCGTTGTTGACGGTCAGCACGGCCACGCCCGCCAGCGCCGCGGCGGCACCAAAGCCTGCCACGAGCGAGGCGATGCCCGTCCGCCGAGATCCGAAAGCCATGCCGATACTCCCCACGAGGTTTCCGCGAATGAGAGTACCTGGCTCACCGGGGTCTTACCTGAGTACTAGCTGAGGAGCGAGCGCAGCGCCGACCGCCAGGCACCCTCGGTGACGACCAGCGCCCCCGCCCCGATGTTCTTCGAGTCCCGCACACCGACCAGCCCCGGCGCGAAGGCGACCTCGACGCACTCTTCGTCGTCGTCTCCGCCGCCGCCGCTACGGCTGGACTTCCGCCACTCCATGTGACCAAGATCCATCGCGTTTCGCCTTCACTCGGAATTCTGCTTCCAGGCGCCCCAGAAACTTGACCGTTTCGGCTGAGGTGAGGGCGACCCGAAGCAGCTTATCCGACATCTCGCGGTACTTGGTGATCAAGGCGGGTTGGTCGAGGAACATCCACGAGTGGCGGTGATCGAAGCGAACCACTGAGTCACCCTTGGCGAAGTCCATCATGATGTAGGTGCCGCTGAGGCCATCGTGAAGCCCATGGTCGAACGGGATCACTCGAATATCGACGTTGGGCATTCCTGCGATATCGAGGATGTGGCGAATCTGATCGGCCATCAACTGGTCGCTGCCTGCTCGACGGCGCAGTGCAGGCTCATCGATGATGGCCAGATATTTCGGAGCCCCACGCTTGGTGAGGACGAGTTGGCGGGCCATGCGGGTGTCCACCAGTTCATCGATCTCGCCTGCCTGCGTGCCGCGGACCATGGCCACGGTTCGGATGTAGTCAGGCGTCTGGAGCAGGCCAGGTATCCGCAGCATGGAGCCGTGGACGATCCGGGTGGCTGTCGCCTCGAAGTTCGCCAAGGTCTGCGTTCGCGTACCGAAAGGCGGGACGGTGATCTCCACCCACGGTTCCTGCGACTTGCGGGCGAGTTCGAGGAGCCGCTCGCGGTCCTTGCCCTTGATGTCATAGATGGCAAGGAGTGTGGCGGTTTCCTCCGGACTCACCTCGCGGAGTGCGTTTTCCATCCGATTGAGCACCGGCGGCGAATATCCGGCCCGTCGCGATACTTGCAGAGTGGTCATCCCGGATTTCTCGCGCAGGTCCTTGAGTTCTGCCGCCAGGGCGCGCACGCGGGCGGAGCCGTTCTTGTCCATGCGAGACATTCCAGCAGTCGGCGAGGTAATCGGCCACCGCATGATCGTCGGCCGCGTTCCTTATTCCGGTATGGGTTTGCTACCGCGAGAGTTGTCCTATGGAGATCAAGGGTCTGACCCACCCGTACACGGGAGTCACCGCGTGCTCTCGCCTGTACGCCCACGGGCACACCTTCCGCTGGGCCAAAGGCGACCGCTACATCGCCGTCATGCGTGGCACCTGCGTCGAGCAACGCCGGTATCTCATCCTCACCGACACCCTGCCGTCCCCGGTCCTCGAAGGCTCGCAACCCCTTGTGGACGCCATCCCCGTGCATGGTGGCGAGTGGACGGACGATGATCTTCTGCGCAGGTTCGCCGAAGCCTGGGTCGAGGCCAAGTGCGGTCCACGGGTGCCGGCCAGGGTCCGTGGCTGACTTCCTCACCGTCGACCAGCACGACCTGGTGACCGCGCTTGTCCTGCTGCGCAACAAGATCAGTGAACTCGTCCAGCGCGCCATGGTGGAGGGGCCGACGGACTGTCCGTGGGCCGAACTCGCCGACATCCTCGACCAGACCGCGACGCTCTGCCGCCGCCAGGTCCTACTTCGCCCGTCCGATTAGGACTTCCCAGGGAACAGCGTCGCCCCCGCCCGATCGTGTCGGGCGGGGGCGATGACTGTGCGCCGCTTACAGGTTGCCGCGGCGGTCCTGCTCGCGCTCGATGGCCTCGAAGAGAGCCTTGAAGTTGCCCTTGCCGAAGCCGAGCGAGCCGTGGCGCTCGATCATCTCGTAGAACACGGTGGGACGGTCGCCGATCGGCTTGGTGAAGATCTGCAGCAGGTAGCCGTCCTCGTCCCGGTCGACCAGGATCTTGTTGGCCTTCAGCAGTTCGATCGGCACCCGCACCTTGCCGATCCGGGCGCGCAGCTCCGGGTCGTCGTAGTAGCTGTCCGGGATGTCGAGGAACTCCACGCCCGCCGCGCGCATCGCCGTCACCGTCTTGATGATGTCGTTGGTGGCGAGGGCGATGTGCTGGCAGCCGGGGCCGCCGTAGAACTCCAGGTACTCGTCGATCTGCGACTTCTTCTTCGCGATCGCGGGCTCGTTGAGCGGGAACTTGACCCGGTGGTTGCCGTTGGACACGACCTTGCTCATCAGCGCGGAGTATTCGGTGGCGATGTCGTCGCCGACGAACTCCGCCATGTTCACGAAGCCCATGACGCGGTTGTACCAGTCGACCCAGTAGTCCATCTTGCCGAGCTCGACGTTGCCGACACAGTGGTCGACGGCCTGGAACAGGCGCTTCGGGGCGTCGGTCGGACGCTCGAACGTGCCGTCCTTGGCGACGTAGCCGGGCAGGTAGGGCCCGCTGTAGCGGGACCGGTCGACCAGGGTGTGGCGGGTGACGCCGTAGGTGGCGATGGCGGCGGTGCGCACGGTGCCGTTCTCGTCGGAGACGTCGTGCGGCTCCTCGAGGATGGTGGCGCCGGTGGCGCGGGCGTGCTCGACGCACTTGTCGACGTCGGGCACCTCCAGCGCCAGGTCGACGACGCCGTCGCCGTGCTCGCGCTGGTGGTCGAGCAGCGGGCTGTCCGGGCGCACACCGCCCTTGATGACGAAGCGGGCCGAGCCGGACTTCAGCACGAACGACTTGTGGTCGAAGTTGCCGGTCTCCGGGCCCGAGTAGGCGACCAGGGTCATCCCGAAAGCGGCCTGGTAGAACAGCGCGGTCTGCGTGGCGTTGCCCACGACGAAGACCACCGCGTCCATGGCGTTCACCGGGAAGGGGTCCCGGCTCTCGTCGTAGTCGACAAGGCCGACGAGCTGGCGCAGCTGGTCGTAGCTGACCTCGTCCATCCCCAGTTCGCTGCGGCCGAGTGTCCCCGTCATCGCGTCCTCCTGCGTCTTCTTTCGTGCGGTATTTCTGAGCATGTGTCGATGAGGCAGGCTGTGCAATAGTTGGTTGTTTCACAGGACAACTTGACCAGTGTTCACAGCATTCACAGTGACAAATTGGACACTGTGACCAGAAGGTGGCGGCGTGTCTGATGATCACGGAGCGGAGCTGGACGTACTCGATGCGCGACTGCTTCTGCTATTGACCGACGAACCGCGCCTAGGCGTGCTCGAATGCTCACGCAGACTCGGCGTGGCGCGCGGAACCGTGCAGGCGCGGATGGACCGACTGGAGCGGCGGGGCATTCTCGGCGGCTTCCCGCCGAAGCTTGACCTGGCCGCGATGGGCTACGGCCTGACGGCGTTCGCGGTCCTGGAGATCGCCCAGGGCAAACGCACCGAGGTCGCGAGACGGCTGAGTGCGATCCCGGAGGTGTGCGAGGTCCACGCGACGACCGGTCAGGGGGACCTGCTGGTCAGGATGGTCGCGCGGGACAACGCGGACTTGCAGCGGGTGATCGACCGGGTGGTCAATGTGGAGTGGGTGGGCCGGACATCGACGTCGATCGCGCTGTCGACCCCGGTGCCGATGCGGGTCCGGCCGCTATTGGACCGGATCGTCGGCTGACTACGCGGCCTCGTACCTGCGGGGATAGGTCAGGCCAGATCAATGACGCGGAAGCAATTTAATACCCCCGCCCGCAGGGGGTATTGTGTAAGCCTGAGCAGGTGAGGAGGGTGGGATGGTTGATGACCGGCTACCCGGATACATGCCGGTGTCGAAGGCCGCCGAGCGGTTGAAAGTGTCTCCTGAACGGGTTCGTGAGCTGGTCGGACTGGGCCAACTGGCTGCGGTGCGACCGGGGCGCGAGTTGCTGGTCCGGGCTGATTCAGTCCACCGTCGGGCCAATGTGGTGCGTCCTCAAGCCGGCAGGCCGTTGTCGCCGCGCATGGCGTGGGCGGTGTTGGCGTCCGCGTCGGGGAATTCGCCGGATTGGGTGTCGTCAGCGGAGTTGGTCCGGGTGCGCCGATACGTCCAGCGCCCGTTGGACAGGTGGCCGCATGGGCTGGCGCGTCGGGCAGACCTGCATCCCGCGCGGATCTTGCCCGCGGTCTTGAAGCGCGTGCGCGAGATGCCAGGCGTCGCGGCCGGGGGCGTCGCCGCGGCTATTGCGCATGGTTCCAACCTGGTCGGCGCAGCCGATGAAACGGTCGATCTCTACGTCTCATCAGCGGTGTACGAGGAACTGCGTGGCGCCAAAGGCATCCGGTGGGACTCCGAAGACCCCACAGTGATCGTGCGGGTACTGTCCGCCGAACTCGCCGTCTCTGCCTTGGCGATGATCTTAGGAAAGCCAGTGGTGCCTGTGGCTGCCGCGGCTGCCGATCTTCTTGATCAAGGCGACGAGCGTGCGGTGCACGCAGCGTCTGAGTTGCTGCGCGTGGTTGGCGTACGCCAATGAATGATCGTTGGCCTGAGTTTCCCGCGCTCGGCGATGCCACACTGCCGCCATTGGCCAACGGCGCTGATCAAGTCCTGTCGCCGGGTCTATTTGACCTCGTCGAGCAACTGCCGCCGGGTCGTGAACCTGGCGCGGGACAGGTCGGGCCAGATCAGCGAGACCGTTCCCGCATCGCTGTGGACGACGGCCTCGCTGTTGCGCCACAGGATTTGGGGTAGGCCCTGGTCGACATGGAAGACCGCGACCTGGGAGGCCGACCAGACCACCCACACCCGGCGCGGTGCGACGGCCAGCAGTGCTTTGCCGAACGCGATGGCTTCGGCGGCACGTTTGACCGTGGTGATCAGGCACTCGGCGGTCGTTTCGACGCCGTTGCGCGGCCACACCCGCAGACAGAAGTAGCCGACGCTGGCGATCACCACGACCTCGAGCCCGAAGGGCGCGACGTAGGCGTTGAATAGGGCGGCGCCGGTCAGTGCCGCCACGAGAGCCGAGTAGTGCACGATCTTGACGTGCCACCAGCGGGGTGTGTCGAACTTGACCTTGGCGACGAAGTGCTCGGAGACCGTCACCGACTCGTTCCACGACGCTGCAGCGGTCGCGTGGACGAGGTCCGCGTGATCCATGCCCCGCCAACGACGATGCAGGCTCTGACGTTCCCTAGCAGCGTGGTCGGCTGGTCCGCAGGGCGCAGCTTGCTTGGCCGCGACAGGTCAGATGGCTAGCCGCTCGCGATCGATCTCCGGTGCGGTGACGGTGATGCCGTGGTCCTCGAAGTCGGCGACGAGCTTCAACGTCCCACCTAGGGCGTTGATGTAGCGGCTCAGGGTGTCGATCTCCATCTGGCCGATTTCACCGTTCTCAAGCTGGCTGACCCGCGCCTGGCTCACTCCCATGCGTTCCGCGATCTCGCCTTGCGAGATGCCTGCGTCCTTACGGAGTTGGGCGAGCCGAAGGCCGAGGACGTATGCCCGCGTTCGGGTGCGTGCCTCAGCACGCGCGGCGTCCACGTCGCGACCGCTCGAATCGTCGTGTTCGGCTTTGGCGGCCTTCACGTCTTTCCATGACCTGGTCATCGGTTCAGCCTTCCTTCTGTGCGCAGGAGCGGTCTGGCAAAAACGACGAGGCCGCCGGTGGGGGTTCCCACCGGCGGCCTCGACTCGTCAGGGCGACAGATCAGTCGCTGTACGGGACCGCCTTGATCAGCGTGACCTTCTGGATCTTGCCGTTGGGCAGCGCGTACTGCCGGGTCTCGCCTTCCTTGGCACCGAGCAAGGCGCGACCCAGCGGGGACTCCGGCGAGTAGACCTCCAGCCCGCCCTCGCCGCCCTCTTCCCGAGTGGCGAGCAGGAACTGCTCCTCGTCGTCGTCCCCATAGCGGACCGTCAACACCATGCCCGGCTGTGCGACACCATCGACGGTCGGCGCCTCTCCGACCTTGGCGCCGCGCAGCAGCTCCTGCAGGTGGCGGATCCGAGCCTCCTGCTGGCCCTGCTCCTCGCGGGCGGCGTGGTAACCCCCGTTTTCCTTGAGGTCACCTTCCTCGCGGCTGGTGTTGATCTTCTGCGCGATGACCGGGCGGTTCTCAATCAGCTCGTCGAGCTCGTGCTTGAGCCGGTTGTAGGCCTCCTGGGTCAACCAGGTCACCTGGGTGTCGCTCACGGTCACCAACTCCTCGTCGTACTCCGGGCCCGTGGTTACGGGCCGGCAGCCCCGGGCTGGCGAGCGCGCCCGGAATGGAAAAACACGGCCCGCCTAGGGGCCGTGCAGGTAGACGAGCTTACCACGAACAGGCGTGCTAACCTGACCGTTTTGTCCGATTTTCGGCTGGAAAGGACGCAGTTCACCCCGTTGGCGGCTGTGTGGTGGACAGGTATTCCGGCACCTGGTAGGTGCACCCGAAGATGTCGGCCGTCACCGGTTCGGTGGAACTGGAGATGACCGTCGTCACACGGACTCGGTCCGGGCCGGGCGGCAGGTAGACCTCTTTGCGGCCGCCCTCGCCGCCGTCGATCGAGCGGGTTCGCACGATGCAGACCGCCGCCCGCTCGGGCGTCTTGCGGGTCACGTCGAAAACCAGCTGCATCTTGTTGCCCGGTTGGTTCGCGAACGATGTCCGCTCCGCCTCGATCGGCGCGCTCCCGAGGTTCTTGTAGCCCAGGTAGGCGACCACCCCGCCGACCAGCAGACCAGCGGCCACGAGCAGTGCCGTGGCGCGCCGGGACCGGCGGGCCGGTGGCTTGCCGTAGCGGCCCTCTGGCAGTGCGCGACCGGTGACGGTCATCCGAGGGACCTCCTGTCAACGGTTTCCCGACCGGCGGGAACAATGGACCCACCGCGACGCGTTCGAACTATCCGGGTCGAAGTATCCGCCAAGCGCGGGACACCCGACGCGAGGGGGCAGAGAGAGGTCATGGCCGAGAAGATGCGCCTGATGGCAGTGCACGCCCATCCCGACGACGAGTCGAGCAAGGGCGCCGCCACGATGGCGAAATACGTGGCCGAGGGTCACGAGGTCATGGTCGTCACCTGTACGGGTGGTGAGCGTGGCGACATCCTCAACCCGGCCATGGACCGCCCGGAGGTGCTCGCCGACATCCCGGCCGTGCGCCGCGCGGAGATGGCCAAGGCCGCCGAGATCCTCGGTGTGCAGCACCGCTGGCTCGGCTTCGTCGACTCGGGTCTGCCGGAGGGTGACCCGAAGCCGCCGCTGCCCGATGGCTGCTTCGCCCTGGTCCCGCTGGAGGAGTCGGTCCCGCCGCTGGTCGCGGTGATCCGCGAGTTCAAGCCGCACGTGATCCTCACCTATGACGAGAACGGCGGCTACCCGCACCCGGACCACATCCGCAACCACGAGGTCTCCGTCGCCGCCTTCGACGCGGCGGGCGACCCCGAGCTGTACCCGTCGGCCGGTGAGCCGTGGGCGCCGCTGAAGCTGTACTACATGCACGGCTTCACCCGCGCGCGTCTGGTCGTGATGCACGAGGCGCTGCTGGCGGCCGGTCTCGAATCGCCGTATGGCGAGTGGATCGACAGCTGGAAGCCCGAACAGGGCGACGTCAACGACCGCATCACCACCAAGATCGCGTGCGCCGAGTACTTCGAGGTCCGCGACGCCGCGCTGCTGGCGCACGCGACCCAGATCGATCCGGACAGCCGCTGGTTCGCCGTGCCGCTGGAGATCCAGCGGTCGGTGTGGCCGTATGAGGACTACGAACTCGTCCGCTCGCTGGTGGACAGCACGCTGCCGGAGACCGACCTGTTCGCCGGGGTCGCGGAGAAGGTGTCCCTGTGATCGAGACCATCGCCATGACCCAGACGGCGCCGCCGACGCCCGCGGACCCGGGCGGCCAGGGTGAGGACTTCGGCAAGTCGTCGCCGCTGGGCTTCCTGATCCTGATCCTGTTCTTCGTCGCGGTGGCGTTCCTGATCCGCTCGATGACCAAGCACCTCAAGCGGGTCCCGGAGAGCTTCAACCCGCCGGAGGAAAAGCCTTCCAGCTGATTTGACGCCAAGGGCGGCGGCCCCGATCGGGGCCGCCGCCCTTGGGCTTTACGAATCTCAGCCGTCGGCCGCGCGCTCCAGCACGGCGATGTCGATCTTCTTCATGCCCATCATCGCCTGGGTGGCGGGCACCTCCCCGATCACCCGCGCGTCTGGCAAGAGGAAGGTCGCTCTGGCCCGGTTCGTGCACAACGACCGGCTCATCGACGCTCTCATGACCCAGGCGTTCACCGCGCTGAGGCACTCGCCAGGCGCCCGCGCCTACTACGATCGGCTGCGCGCTCGCGGCAGCGGCCACAACCCCGCCCTGCGCCAACTCGCCAACCGGCTCGTCGGCATCCTCCACGGCTGCCTCAAACCGGCACCCTCTACGACCGCGGCCTGGTCGCATCACGCGGAGAACCTTGCGGCTTGACATCTACGCTCCTGGGATGTCTTTCGTCAGCCCCTCCACTCTCGCCGACTCGCCGCGGCTCCGCATGACCAAGTCGGACGCGGACGACGAGTTCGTGCACGGGTTCGCTGACCGTCGGCTGGTCCGGGAGGGCGGAGGCCGACCGCGCGTCCTCCAGTTCCGCGTGGAGATCGGCGATGTCGGCGGCGACGCGGTCCATTGAGGGAGCGTCGGCAGGCAGGGCGAGGTGTTCGCCTTCGCGCTTGGCGGCGATCAGGTCGGCCAGGTAGGCCGGTCCGCCGAGGTTGGGCAGACACGCGTCGACGGTGCCGGTGCGCATCAGGTGCAGACCGGTGAGCAGCGCGCGGAAGGTGTAGAGGAGGGGCTTGATCTCGCCGGTGCTCTCGAACAGGGCCAGCTGGTTGCGCGCGAAGCCCTGATAGTGGTGGGCGTGCCTGCTGGTGAGCAGCCCAGGCGCAAGGTCGACGAGTTCCCGGTGGGCCTCGCTCGTGAGCACGACCAATGGCGACAGCAACTGCTCCAACACGTACCCGTTGGGCTTGAGCAGCAGCCGGGCGAACTTGATCAGGTCGTGGGTGACCAGGTCGATCTCGACGCCGTCGCGGGTCCACGTGCGATCGACCGTCTCCGAGCCCACCCGCAGCCCAATGACCTCCTCGACCGCGAGGAGGTGGACACCGCGCAGGTCGACGTCGGAGTCGGTGGATGGAAAGCCGTACAGGTGCGCGCCGGAGACGGTCGCGAATAGGAGTGGCGGGGTCGCGGCGGTGACCACGTCGGTCAGGTCAGGAACCGTGATCGGCATGCAGAGACCTCCGTCGTACTGAGACCAGCCAGTCCTCGACTCGCCGCGTGTCCGGCTCGACCGGCAGTGGGCTTTCAATCCGGGCGATGTCCGCGCGCAGCCGTTCCGACCAGCGCGAAACTTCCGCGAGCGGCACCTCACCCGCCCTCACCAAAAGCAGCCGGTCCCGTTCGACGCGCATGTCGATGCGCAGTTCGCCGGTGGTCAGCAGAGTTCGGCAGACCATCAGCAGGCGCAGGGCGTGCATGACCTGCTTCCAGTTGGGCTCAGCCGCCCGTGTCGCGCGCGCGAGCTGCTGAGCCGTGGCGCGCTCATAGCTCGTACTCACCCGCTGGGAGAGGAACGCGGGCAGCAGCTCCCGCAGTTCCGTCCCGATCGGCGTGCAGATCTCCACCAGGTCACTGACGAGCAGTTCCAGCGCCGTCGGGTTCCCGCGCAGGCCAAGCAGGCAGAAATGCTCGACCTCCCAGTTCAACTGTTCCGCCGCCGGTCCGTCCACACTGGACGGTGGCTTCTCCAGCCGCCAGAACGACTCTGTCGGCGCGACGAAGACACCACGGCGGTCCTCGTCCGAGGACGCCGTGGCCAGGCCGTAGGCGTGGGAGCCCATGATCGCCGACAGGATCAGGTTCACAGTCGTGGGTCCACCGGTTCCGATTCCAGCGCCAGCACCGCGAACACGCATTCGTGCACGCGCCAAAGCGGCTCACCGCGCGTCAGTCGGGCTAGGCCCTCCAAACCCAGCGCGTACTCCCGCATCGCCAGTGACCGCTTGTGGTTGAGCTTGCGGTCGCGCAGCCGCGTCAGGTTCGACGGCTCGGTGTAGTCGGGCCCGTAGATGATCCGCAGGTATTCCCGCCCGCGGACCTTCACCCCCGGCAGCGCCTTCGCCACGTGGTTCGCCGCGGGCTTCACCACCATGCCCTCGCCGCCCGCCGCCGTCAGGTCGGTCCACCAGTCGACCCCCGCCGCGACCGAGGCCGGGTCGGCGGTGTCGACGGCGATCGTCCTCGTCAGGGTGAACAGGGACGGGTCGGCCATGTGCAGGCGGGCGGCCAGCTCCAGGTGCCAGGCGTGCGGGCGGTCGTGGAACATCGCGCCCTCGGCCGCCAGCAGTTGGAACGGGGCAAGGCGGACGCCGGTCAGACCGTCGGTCGGCCAGCAGTAGCGCCGGTACGCCGCGCGGTAGTCCGACGCGTTGGTCGACCTCGAGCGCTGCTTGGTCAGCAGGTCGCCCAGGTCGACGCCGCGGCCCGCCGCCGTCGACAGCGCGTCGACCGCTGCGGGGAGGGCCGCCTCGGCGGCGGCGCCCACGGCCGCGTACTGGTTGAGGATCAGGCCGGACGCCTTGGCGCTCCACGGCAGCAGTTCCGCGTCGAGCAGCAGCCAGTCCGTGCCCAACTCAGCCCATAGCCCGGCTTCGGTGACGGCCGCGCGGACCCTGGACAGCAGGGAGCCGGTCAGGGCGTCGTCGAAGAACGGGCGGCCGGTGCGGGTGTGCACGACGCCGTCGCCCTCGATGCCGAAGCGGTCGGCGGCGCCGTCGCGGGTCACCAGGACGACCGCGCGCGAGCCCATGTGCTTCTCTTCGCACAGGACCTCGCGCACCCCTCGGTTCGCGTAGTCCGCGAACGCCTCCGTCGGGTGTTCGAGCAGGTCACCAGTGGTGTGGGTCGGTGTCGGGGCCATCGTCGGCGGCAGGTACAGCAGCCAGCGCGGGTCGATGGCGAAGCGGCTCATCACCTCCAGCGCCGCCGCGGCCTGTTCGCCGCGCACGGTGATCTGGCCGTTGAAACCCGTGTCGATCACGCGCTTGCCGACGACGTCGGTCAGCGCGAGGACGCTGGGCTCCCGGCCGCTGAACGGGTCCGGCGGCGCGAGCGGCCGGGTCGGCTCGTACCAGACCTGGTGGGCCTTGACCGAGACGATCTCGCGCTCCGGGTACCGCAGCGCGGTGAGCTTGCCGCCGAACACGACGCCGGTGTCCAGGCACATGGTCCCGTTGACCCACTCGACGTCCAGCACCGGCGTGTGTCCATAGAGGACCATCGTGCGGCCCCGGTAGTCCTCGGCCCACGGATAGCGCACCGGCAGCCCGAACTCGTCGGTCTCGCCGGTGGTGTCTCCGTAGAGCGCGAAACTGCGCACTCGACCCGACGCGCGCCCGTGGTACTCACGCGGCAGGCCCGCGTGCGCGACGACGAGGTTCTCGCCGTCGAGCCGGTAGTGCGAGATGAGGTTGTCGCAGAACCGCTCGACGCGCGCGCGGAACTCGTCGGACTCCTCGCCCAGCTGCGCCAGCGACTCCGCCAGCCCGTGCGCCACCTTGACTTTGCGGCCCCGCAGCGCGCGGACCAGCTTCTGCTCGTGGTTTCCGCACACCGCAAGCGCGTTCCCGGCCTCGACCATGCCCATGGCGAGCCGCAGCACGCCAGGCGTGTCCGGTCCGCGGTCGACCAGGTCGCCGACGAACACCACGCGACGGCCATCGGGGTGGCTCGCGCCGACGGCGCGCCCCTGCTCGTCGTGCGTGACGGCGTAGCTCAGCTCACCGAGCAGTTCCTCCAGTTCGGCGCGGCAACCGTGCACGTCGCCGATGACGTCGAACGGGCCGGTCTGGTCGCGCAGGTCGTTGTTCAGCCGCTCCGGCACGATCCGCGCCGCGTCCACTTCGGACTCGCTGTGCAGCACGTGGACCTTGCGGAAGCCCTCCTTCTGCAGGTACCCCAGCGACCGGCGCAGCTCGGCGCGGTGGCGCTTGACCACGTGCGCGCCGAAGTCGCGGTCGGGCCGCTCGCCGTTGCGCCGCACGCAGACGGCCTCTGGCAGGTCAAGCACGATCGCCACCGGCAGCACGTTGTGCTCGCGGGCCAGCTTGATCAGCTCGGCGCGCGGCTCCCGCTGCACGTTTGTCGCGTCGATGACGGTCACCAGCCCGGCGCGCAAGCGTTTGCCCGCGACGTAGTGCAGCGCGTCGAACGCCTCGGCCGAGACCGACTGGTCGTTCTCGTCGTCGCTGACCAGGCCGCGGAAGTAGTCGCTGGAGAGCACCTGCGTCGGCTTGAAGTGCTTGCGCGCGAAGGTCGACTTGCCCGAGCCCGAGGCGCCGATGAGCACGACCAGGGACATATCGGGGATCGCGAGGTCCATTACGCCTCCTTCCGGGAGAACAGGGCGAGCTGGGTGGGGGAGCCGTGCGTCTCGTCGTGCGGTCCGACCGGCACATATCGGACGGTGTAGCCGCGGCGAGCCGCCACGCCGTCCGCCCAGTCATGGAACTGCGCGCGGGTCCACTCGAACCGGTGGTCCGGGTGCCGGAACTTGCCTTCCGGGAGATTCGGGTAGAGCACGTTGTATTCGACGTTCGGGGTCGTCACCACGACGTGCCGAGGCGTGGCCGCGCCGAACACGGCGTGCTCCAGCGCGGGCAGCCTGCTCGGGTCGACGTGCTCGACGACCTCCATCAGCACCGCGGCGTCGTAGCCTGCCAGCGCCGGGTCGGTGTAGGTGACCGACGACTGGCGCAGTTCGACGCGGTCGCGCACGCGGTCGGAGAGCCGGTCGAGGTTCAGGCGCCGCTCGGCCGCGTCGAGGGCGGCGGCGGACACGTCGCAGCCGACGATCTCGGTGAACGTCGGGTCGGCCAGCAGTTCACGCAGCAGCGCGCCGCCGCCGCAGCCCAGGTCGAGCACGCGGTGCGCGCGGACCTGGTGCAGCGCGTCGATGACCGCGCGGCGCCGGACAGCCGACAGCGGCTCGGCGAGGGTGACCGTGGGCTCGGCGAGGGCGTTGTCGACGGTCTCGGCCTCGGTGCCGTCCAGTTCGGCGAGTTGGGCCATGGCAGTGCGGGCCAGCGACTTGCGGTGCGCGAGGTAGCGCAGGCTGATCAGCTCCCGCTCCGGGTGCGTCGGCAGCCAGCCGTCGCCCGCGCGCAGCAGCTTCTCGATCTCGTCCTCGGCGACCCAGTAGTGCTTGGCGCCGTCCATGACCGGCAGCAGGACATACAGGTGGCGCAGCGCGTCGGCCAGCCGCAGCTCGCCGTCGAGCCGCAGGTCGACGTAGCGCGAGTCGCCCCAGTCGGGGAACTCCGGGTCCAGCGGGATGGCCCGCGCGTCGACGGTCCAGCCCAGCGGCGCGAAGAGGCGTTCGACTAACTCCGGGCCGCCGGAACACGGTGCGGCGGGCACCCGCACGCTCAGCGGGATCGCCTGCTCCACCAGCTCGGGCCGCTGGTCGCAGCGGCCATTCATCGCGGTCTTGAATACCGTTGACAGCGCCACGGCGAGCAGCGACCCGGCCGCGTACGGGCGGTCGTTGACGTACTGGCCCAGGGTGAACGCGTCGTTCTTGCGCCCCCGGACCAGCCCGATCGGGTCGACGTCGAGCAGCAGCGCCGCGGTGCACTTCTGCTCGTCGGCGCGCGGGTAGAAGACGTGGGCCGTGCCGGACGACGTGGTGAACGCTTGCGCCTTGTCGGGATGCTTGAACAGCAGGAAGCCGAGGTCGGTCGCGGGTCGCATGGTGGTCGTCAGGGTTATCAGCACCGTCGAAGTGTCGCTTATCCGCCGCGCCGGTTCATGTCATTTGAGAGGGTTGTGGCATGGCGAACCGGCTTCACCACTCCACCAGCCCGTACCTGCTGCAGCACGCCGACAACCCGGTCGACTGGTGGGAGTGGGGCCCGGAGGCCTTCGCGGAGGCCGCGCGCCGCGAGGTGCCGATCCTGCTGTCGGTCGGCTACGCGGCCTGCCACTGGTGTCACGTGATGGCCCACGAGTCCTTCGAGGACGCCGAGACCGCGGCCCTGATGAACGAGTACTACGTCAACGTCAAGGTCGACCGCGAGGAACGCCCGGACGTCGACGCGGTCTACATGACCGCCACCCAGGCGATGACCGGGCACGGCGGCTGGCCGATGACCTGCTTCCTGACCCCGGAGGGCGAGCCGTTCCACTGCGGCACCTACTTCCCGCCGACGCCGCGCCACGGGATGCCGTCGTTCCGGCAGCTGCTGACCGCGGTGCACGAGGCATGGGCGGCCGACGACACCGAGGTGCGCGAGGCGGCGGCGCGGATCGTGGCGGAGCTGGGCAAGCAGACCGCGCCGCTCGCTGTGTCCACTGTGGATGAACCGGCGCTGGCCGGGGCCGCCGCGTCACTGCTGGGCGACTACGACCGGGTCAACGGCGGCTTCGGCACCGCGCCCAAGTTCCCGCCGACGATGGTCCTGGAGTTCCTGCTGCGTCACCACGAGCGCACCGGGTCGGCCGAAGCGCTGTCCATTGTGGAGGGCTCGGTCCGAGCGATGGCGGACGGCGGTCTCAACGACCAGCTGGCAGGCGGCTTCGCCCGATACAGCGTCGACGCGGGCTGGGTGGTGCCGCACTTCGAGAAGATGCTGTACGACAACGCTTTGCTGCTCCGGCACGTCGCGCATCTCGCCCGGCGCACCGGCACCGCGCGCTACCGCGAGGTCGCGGCCGAGACGGTCGGGTTCCTGCTGCGCGACCTGGGGACAGCGGAGGGCGGGTTCGCCTCGTCCCTCGACGCGGACACCGACGGCGTCGAGGGGCTGACGTATGTCTGGACGCCCGCCGAACTGGTCACCGTGCTCGGCGACGAGGACGGCGCCTGGGCGGCCGAGTTGCTGACCGTGACGGCGGTGGGGACGTTCGAGCACGGCGCGTCCACGCTGCGCTTCAAGCGTGAGGTCGACGACCAGGACCGGTGGGCCCGGGTCAAGGCCGCGCTGCTCGCGGCCCGGGACACCAGGCCGCAGCCAGGACGCGACGACAAGGTCGTCACCGCGTGGAACGGGCTGGCCATCGCCGCACTCGCCGAGGCGGGCGCCGCGCTGGGCGAGCCGACCTGGGTCGCCGCCGCCGAACGGGCCGCCGAACTCGTGCTCGGCCTGCACCTGGTCGACGGCAGGCTGCGTCGGACGTCGCGCGCGGGCGCCGTCGGCCAGGCAGCCGTAGTCCTCCAGCACCCCGACCGCGGTGCCGACGGGCTGCTCGCCCTGCACCAGGCGACGGGTTCGGTCCGCTGGCTCGACGCCGCGTGCGGGCTCCTCGACACCGCGTTGACCCACTTCGCCGACCCGGCCGTGCCCGGCGCCTATCACGACACCGCCGACGACGCCGACGCGCTGGTCTGGCGCCCCGCCGACTCGGGCGACAACGCCTCTCCGTCCGGCGCGTCCGCCCTCGCGGGCGCGTTGGTCCAGGCTTCGGCGCTCGCGGGACCGGACCGGGCAGACACGTATCGCACCGCCGCCGACGCCGCCGTGGCGCGCGCGGGGATCCTGGCCGCCCGAGCGCCCCGGTTCGCCGGTCACTGGCTGACCGTGGCCGAGGCGCTGGCGATGGGGCCTCTGCAGGTCGCCATCGTCGGACCCGAGTCCGCCCGGGCCGAACTCGTCGCGACCGCCCTGGCCCACGCACCCGGCGGCGCGGTGGTCCTGGCGGGGGAGCCCGACAGCGCCCCGCTGCTCGACCAGCGTCCCCTGGTCGACGGCCTGCCCGCGGCCTACGTGTGCCGCGGGTATGTCTGCGACCGTCCGCGCACCGACCCGGCCGACCTGGCGGCCGCGCTCCGCTGACAGCGAAACCACCGGCGCGGTACTGAAGTATCGGCGTAACGTCAGTGGGGACGTAATCATGTAATCAAGGGAGCCAGACATGCGTGGGAACTGGAGCGGCCGCCCCCGCGGCGGCTGGCAGCAGACCGAGATCCCCTCCGCCGACGACGCCGCCGCCTGGCTTTCGGGCAGGCTGCCCGACGGCTGGTTCACCGGGGATGTCGCGGTCACCGTGGACCGCGAAGAGATCCTGATCGTGGGCACCCTGCCCGACCTCGACGGCGACTACGCCGACGACGCCGCCCGCGCCGCGGCCGAGTCGGGCCGGATCTCCCGCTGGCGCGAGGACACCCGCGAAGCGCGCATCGAGATCGCCCGCCAGGCCGAGCACCGCTACGTCCGCAAAGTCGCCTGGGGCGCGCGCCTGGGTGGCACCGAGGAACTGTTCACGACCCTGTCAGTCCCGGTCATGACCCGCCTGCGCCAGCCGGAGCGGCTGGTGCTCGACACCCTGGTCGACGCGGGCGTGGCCCGGTCCCGGTCGGAGGCCCTGGCCTGGGCGGTCCGCCTGCTCGGCAACCATGCCGAGGAGTGGCTGGGCGAACTGCGCGAGGCCATGAGCAAGGTCGACGACCTGCGCACCAAGGGCCCGGAGCTGTAAACCCGGTGGCGGGCGCCGCCGGGCTCGGCCACCCTGTCGGCGTGCTGACAGGGAACCTGGTGCGGCTGCGCCCGCTGGAACTCGACGACGCCGACACGCTGTGGAAGTGGAATAGCGACCCCGAGGTCATGCGGTGGTTCGACACCGGCTTCCCGGAGTCGCTGTTCCAGTTCCGGGAGCGCTTCGCGGGCAGGGAGCCGAACTCGTACGAGAACCTGACGCTGGCCGTGGACCGCGTCGCCGATGGCCGCTTCGTCGGGGTCGTCCGGCTGCGCGACACCCGCCACCACCTCGGCCGCGCCGAGCTGGACACCTACCTCGGCGAGACCGACGTCTGGGGACAGGGCCTCGGCACCGAGACGATGCGGCTGATCTGCGAATACGGCTTCGCGAAGATGCGGCTGCACGCGATCGAGCTGTCCGTGGTCGCCGAGAACGAGTCGGCCAGAGCCGTCTACCGCAAGGTCGGCTTCACCGAGGACGGCCGCCTGCGCGACGGCGCCCGGCAGGACGGCCGCTGGCACGACCTGATCATCATGACCTTACTCGAAGGCGAGCTGGTCTACGGGTAGAGCGCGAACCAGACCGCGATGTAGTGACACGTCGCCGCGATCACCGTCGCGGCGTGGAAGAACTCGTGGTGGCCGAACGTGCCCGGCCACGGGTTGGGCCACTTCGTCGCGTAGAAGACCGCGCCGACGGTGTAGAACAGGCCGCCGACCAGCAGCAACACCAGAGCCGCGACACCGGCGTTCGCCAGCAGCTCAGGCAGCACGAACACCGCCACCCAGCCGAGGGCGATGTAGATCGGCGTGCCCAGCCAGCGCGGCGCGTGCGGCCACAGCATCTTCAGCGCGACCCCGGCGATCGCCCCGCCCCAGACCACGCCGAGCACGATGTAGCCGGTCGGCTTGCTCATCGCGAGCAGGCTGAACGGGGTGTAGGTGCCCGCGATGAAGACGAAGATCATCGAGTGGTCGAGCCGCTTCATCCACGTGTGCGCGGTCTCCGAGACCCACCAGCGCCGATGGTAGAGCGCGCTCACACCGAACAGGCCCATGACCGTGGCGGCGTAGACCGAGGTGGCGAGCGCGGCAGTGGGGGAACCCGTGGACGCGGCCAGCGCGATCAGCGTCGCGCCCGTGATCACCGAGACGATGAACGACCAGAAGTGGATGACACCGCGCATCCGCGGCTTGCTGTAGCCCGCCGGGGGCATGGTCGCTGCGGTCACGACTTCGAGGCTACGGCACCGTAGGTTACGGCCGTGGAACGCTGTGGCCGGGTCCACATCACGACCATCCCGCGACCTCCCGGTGCTCCACGCGCAGGCAGCGGTCCATCACCACGTCGAGTCCGCCGTCCGCCGCGATCGTCGCGCCCGGCTCGCTGATCACACCCATCTGCAGCCACAGCGCGCCCGCGCCGATCTCCACCGCCTCCTCGGCGACGCCCGGCACGAACTCCGGCCGCCGGAACACGTCGACGATGTCGATCTGCTCGCCGATGTCGCGCAGCGACGCGAAGGCGGGCAGACCCTCCCAGGT
>DATLIA010000318.1:0-20289 GCA_035540215.1 Actinokineospora sp.
CAGTTGGCCTTCAGAAAACAGACCCCCGTTTCATCACCTGAAAGCGGCCGAGCCGCCCGACCGAAGGTCGGGCCTCACAGCAGCGTGTAGTTGAGTTCTTCGCAGATTCGGGCTAGAGGGAGGTCGAGGCCCGGGTAGTCCAGTGGCAGCAGTAGGTCCGGGGTCGTCGGCATGGCGCCGCGCGCTGGCGGGTCCCACAGGCAGATCGCCGGTTCGCCGCTGTCCATGGACGATCTGTACCAGACACCGTCCAGTTCCGGGTGTGCCGAGCGGATCGCCCGCGCCCACGCCTGGGTGACGCCTTTGTTGCCGCTGCTGATCTCCTGCGACGCGCCCGCCCTGGTCGGCCACAATCCGCACAGGTCGAGCAGGCGCAGGGTGCGCTTGGGCCGGAACACCACCAGGTGCGGACGTCGGGTCGTGCGGTCGACGACTGAGGTCTGCTGGAAGACCTCCGCCACGCTCGTGCGCACGGTGAGTCCGAAGTAGAGCGCGCCGTGGCCGGGGGCGCTGGTCGGGCCGCCGTGGCGGTCCACCGGGTGCGGGTCGAAGCGGGCGTGTGGCAGCGGGCCGGTGTACCGGAAGGAGTTCCAGCGCTGCCGGTGCGCGCCGCCCGCGGCGAACACGCGGACCAGGTGGGTCCCGCTGTGGATGGCGACGACGTCCTCGTCGACGCGCAGCAGGGTCTTCAGCGCAGCGGGTACCGGCGGCTGGGGGAGCCGTGACATGTGATGCGGTGATCCAGTCGTCGGGGGGAGCGGGTCAGGCGGGGGTGCCGAGCATCGACGCGAGCGCCGCGACCTTGGTCGGGTCTCCGCCCGCGAGCAGCCACTGCCGTGGGGTCGCCGGTTCGTCGTTGACCCGCAGGTCGCTCTGCGGGGTAGTCATGAACGCGGCGATGACCAGCAGGGGCTGGTCGGTCGGGACCGAGCGCAGCACCACGTCGAGACCGGGCAGCACGCCGGACGGCGCGAACTGCCACGCGGGCAGCCGCCAGCCGCCGCGGTCCTTCCAGCCCGCGAGCCTGCCCGCGGCGAGTCGGTGCCGGATGCGGCTGGAGTCGACGCCCACCGCGTCGGCGGCGTCGGCCACGGTGAGCGCGGAGTCGCGCAGCACGGCCTGGGCGGCGACGGCACGGGCCCGCGAGTCGACCTCGTCGGGGCGGCGCGGGGTGAGGTCGAGTCCGACGTCGGCGAGGGTGTCGCGCTGCTCGGCGGAGAAGTAGTCCGCCGGGTCGGGGGTCGCGGGGGAGAGTCGCCGCGCGGCTTCCTCGACCAGCTCAAGGAACTCGGCCGCGTTGATCCGCAGACCGGCTTTGGCGAGCGCCGTCTCCAATGTCGTCATTGTCACCAACCGCCCATCGCGCAGCCTGTGCGGCCGTCCCCGGCTTGCCACTGTGTCGATGGTTCGCTCGCAAGCTCGCTCACGGCTGTCATACGCACAGGCTATCCCGAATGTGCGGGTTCGTGCGCATTTGTGGCTCAACTCACGGCATTTGGGGAGAAACTAACATAGATCCGCCACTTTCCGCTCAAGGTCAAACACTGACAGTTGTCGAACCCGTGTGCAACCTACGGGAGTAGGTAGTACGTCCTGTGGGCATGAGCAGCGACAGACTTCCCCGGATCGGCGTGGCGGCCATGGCCATCGCGGTCGCTGGGGCCGCGGTCATCACGACGGCCTACTTCGTCGGCGAGGACCAGGCGACGCCGACGCCCGGTCCGGCCACGGTTCCCCCGGTGTCGGCGGTGCGGCTGGTCGCCTTCGACTCCTGCGACAAGGCACTGGCCGACCTCAAGTCCGCGGCCATGGCCAAGGTCGGGCCGTACGGCCTTGAGGGCGAGATGCACGTGTTCGAGCGGGGCGTGGCGACCGACTCCGGTGGCGTGGCCCAAGCGCCCGACGCGCGCCAGAACAGCGGGGCGGCCAAGGACTACTCGGCGACCAACAACCACGAGTCGGCCGCCGATGAGCCCGACCTCGTCAAGACGGACGGCAAGCGGATCGTCAGCATCCTCGACGGCAAGCTGCGGGTGGTCGACACCGCGACCCGCCAGCTGATCTCGACTCTCGTGCTGCCCATGGGCGCGCCGTCGGCGATGCTGTTGGAGGGCGACAGCGTCCTGATCACCAGCTACCCCAACGATGTCGTCTACGACTCCGCGTTCCCGGGGCAGTACAACAGCCGCCTCACGCTGACCAAGGTCGACCTGAACGGCGGCGCCCGCGTGGCCAGTTCGCTCACCGTCGACGGCTCCTACGTCGACGGCCGCCAGGTCGGCTCGGTCGCCAGGGTGGTCATCCGCTCGTCGCCGCGGCTGCCGTTCGTGATGCCGTCGGAGAAGATCACCCCCGGCGAGGCGCTGCTGCGCAACAAGGAAGCCATCGGCAAGTCGAAGATCCAGGACTGGATCCCGCGCTACCACCCGGGAGGCGGCGCCGAGGGGCAGCTCTACGACTGCACCGCGCTGAGCCGTTCGGCCAACTACACCGGCACCGCGATCCTGAGCGTGCTCACCTTCGACCTGCGCGCCGACCTGGGCACCGGCGACGGCGTGGGGCTCGCGGCCGACGGCGACACCGTCTACGGCACCGCGGCCAGCCTCTACGTCGCCGACGACCGGCAGCCCCGGATGGGCATCATGCCGATGGAGGGGCGCGGGAAGCCGCTGCCGGGCGCGCCGGAGATGTCGAACACGACGGTGCACCAGTTCGACATCAGGGCGTCGGGCAAGCCGGTGTACCTGGCCTCCGGCGCGGTCATGGGTTCGCTGCTGAACCAGTACTCGCTCTCGGAGCACAAAGGCAACCTGCGCATCGCCACCACCAAGGGCGACCCCGGCTGCTGCGACCAGTCCCGGCAGTCGGAGAGCTCGCTGGTGGTGCTGACCCGGCGCGGCGCTGAGCTGGCCGAGATCGGCCGGGTGGACGGGCTGGGCAAGACCGAGCGCATCCAGTCGGTCCGGTACGTCGGTGACACCGCCTACGTGGTGACCTTCCGCCGCACCGACCCGCTCTACACCGTCGATCTGTCCAACCCGGCGAAGCCGAACGTGACCGGTGAGCTGAAGATCACCGGCTACTCCGCCTATCTGCACCCGATCGCCCCGGGCAGGCTGCTCGGCGTCGGCCAGGACGCCACCGAGGAGGGCCGCACGACCGGGACCCAGGTCTCGCTGTTCGACACCTCGTCGCCGCAGGCCAAGGTCGTCACCCAGTTCCAGGTCAAGGGCGCGTCGTCGGAGGTCGAGTTCGACCCGCACGCGTTCCTCTACTGGGCCGAGAAGGGGCTCCTGGTGCTCCCTGTGGTCGACGTGTACGGCGGCCGCGCGATGCCCGGTGCCCTGGTGCTGCGGCTCGCTGGCGACAGCCTCACCGAGGCGGGCCGGGTCACCCACACCTCCGGCGGCGAGTACGGCGACGTGCAGATCCGCCGGTCGCTGGTGGCCGGTGGCGCGCTGTGGACGGTGTCCGGCGGCGGGATGATGGCCACGGACCTGACCACGCTGACTCAGCTCGCGTGGGTGCCCTTCGCCTGACGGGCCATCTTGCGCAGCCGCGACCACGGGATCACGCCGTCGCTCTTGTCCGGGAAGCCGATCTTCTCGGGGAACAGCGGCGGCGTGCCCAGCGTCGCGGTGCGCACGGCGCTGTCGTCGGCGACGAACTCCGGCTTGAGGTGCTCGGTGTCGTAGTAGCGGTGGAAGACCGGGGTGATCCCGCCAGACATCGGCGGCACGATCCAGCTCCAGTCGGCCGGGCACTTGCGCCCGGCCTTCTCCTCGCGGGCCACGTGCGTCAGGAACCTGCTCGACTCGGTGTGGTGGTCGGTGATCGTCACCCCGGCCGCGGCGAAGGAGTGCAGAACCGCGACGTTGACCTCGACCAGCGCCCGGTCCCGCCACAGGCTGGTCTCGGTCGACGTGTCGAGGCCGAGGCGGTCGGCCACCGTCGACAGGATGTCGTAGCGGTCGGCGTCGGCGAAGTTGCGCGCGCCGATCTCGGTGCCCATGTACCAGCCGTTGAACGGCGCGGCGGGGTAGTCGACGCCGCCGATGGACAGGCGCATCGAGCTGATCGCGGGGACCGCGTGCCAGCGCAGGCCCAGTTCGGCGAACCAGGGATGGTCGGGATGGGTGAGCTGCACCTCGCAGACGACGTCGGCGGGCAGCGGCAGCAGGTGCGGGGGCTTGTCGGCAGCGGAGACCACCAGCGGGAGCACGTCGAACGCGCCGGGCGCGCCGGGTGGGGCCCAGCCGAGGTCGGTCACCGCCGAGGTGAACTCGACGTAGCGCGGATCGCCCAGCACGGTGCCGTCCGGGCGGCGGTATCCGGCGTACCGGATGAGCTGCTCGTTCCAGATCCGCGGCGCGGGCGAGTCCGGCGCGTCCGGGGCGAAGATGCTGATCAGCGGGCGGATCTTCCCGCCGTTGGTGGCCAGCCGCAGGTGCTCCAGGCAGTGCGCGGCGACCTTCGCGGGTGCGCGCACCGCTCGCAGGTCGCGGACCCGCATGCTGCGCCAGTACAGCCTGCCGATGCAGCGGGCGCTGTTGCGCCAGGCGACCCTGGCGCCGAACTCCAGCTCGGCCAAGGAGTGGCGGTAGGTGCCGGTCAGCTCGACCTCGGCCCGAATCCACTGGATCCGGTCCTTGACCGGACCCGCGCCGGGATTCTCGGCGTGGAACAGCTCGAGGAACTCCTCGGCCTCGTCGAGATCGGCAATCCCGCCGCGCGCGGCGGGCTGATCATTTCCACTAGGTAACGACCAGATCTCACCTGTCACCCGCGAGAACCTACCGGGCGCGGACCGTGATGGGACCTACCCTCACTCGTTTGGCTGTCACCTGAAAGGCGTACGCCAAGTGGCGGATTCTAGGCCCGATTCACCAGTCCAACCCCGACAGTTGGTTCCGACCGTTTGGTCGGACAGGGCTTTGTCTCGGCGCCGAGCGATCAAGCTCGGCGCCGAACGTCGAAATTTCAATCCGACGTGGCGTTGGTCACGCCGGATTTCTTGCCACAACCTGTAACGCGATTGCCGGACGTACTTCGATCCAGCGATACCGATGTGGTGAATGGGTGACTCGATCTCGAAGTACGGTGAACGGTTCGGCTCAGATCGCGAACACCGGACCCGCGGTCACCGCGAGCAGACATGGGTTTCCGTAGGTCGCCTCGAAGTCGACACGGTGGCCGCGCCACCGGCCGAGCGCGGTCACCCGCACCGGGTCGTACTGCAGCGTGCACGCCCGGTCCGGCGAGACGTTGAGCTTCTCGAAACGCCCGTCGACCTGCGCCAACGTGCGGCAGGCAGCGTCCGGCGAGTGGTGGTTGCCGCCATTGGGACCGCACTTGAGTGTGCCTGCCCGGAGGGGTCCGTCGGACCCGGAGACGGTGAGCACAAGGTACGCGGACTCGGTCGGCGCCGCCTCGGCGGGGGTGGCGAGCGACGTCGCCGCGGCGAACGCGAATGCGCCTGCGAGGAACTTTCGCAACATGAATGAACACTCCTTCGCTGTGGATGCCGTTTGCGCCGAATGGGGACCCGGGAGCCACGCGAATCCGAGCCTAGGGCGAACAGAATTCGCTTTCACCCCGGGGGGGATCGCGCGACGTGGGCCGCGAGTGCTATTCATGGCGCCGGCAATCAGTGTCGTCTTCGGCGCGGATACGCTACTTCCTTAGTGATACACGGCTGGAAAGGTTCCATAAGTGGGCGGGATAACACGCGCGTCGAAAGCACCGCGCGACCGTTTGTCCGACCGCATCGCCATCGGGATGCTGATCAAGGCGTTCCCCCCGGAGGAGGTGGACGCGGCGATCGACGCGGCCGGGGTCAGAGAACAACGTTCCAGGGCGTTGCCCGCGCGCACGATGGTGTATTTCTCGCTCGCCATGTGGCTGTTCGGCAGCGCCGGATACGACGCGGTACTCACCCGGCTGACCACCGGCATGCGCTGGGCCGGGGTCAGCACCGGCAAACGGGCCGAGCCGAGCACCGGGTCCATCACCAAGGCACGCAAGCGGCTTGGCTCGGAGGTCATGCGCAGGCTGTTCCTGCGCCGCGCGGTCGACGCCGTCGACGCGCCGCCGCGGTGGCGGGGGCTGCGCGTGTGCACCCTCGACGGCGGCGTGATGGACGTGCCGGACACCGTGGCCAATCTGGCGGCCTTCACCGAGGCGGAGGTCCGAATGGTGGCGCTGGCCGCGCACGGCGACGGCGCCTTGATCGACGTCGCGGTCGGTGCCGGCGACGACGAACTCGACGCCGAACTCATCGGTGCGGTCTCGTCGGACTCGCTCGTCGTCGCCCACCGGGCGGGCCTTGGCTACGGCCTGTGGCGGTTGGCAGCGGAGCAGGGCGTGCACATGTTGTGGCGGCCAGGCGACGCGGTCGACCTGCCCCGGCTGCGCGAGCTGCCCGACGAGTCCTACGTGTCCAGACTGCTGCCCGAGCACGACCCGATGTCGCGGTCGGTCCCGGTCAGGGTGATCCGCTCCGGCGACTCGGTGCTGATCACCACGCTGCTCGACCCGGACCGCGCCCCGGCGGCCGAACTCGTCGCGCTGCACGATGGGCGGTGGCGGTTCGAGTCCGTGTTCGACGCGCTCGACGCGGGCCCGGTCGCGCTGCGCTCACAGGACCCACACGGCGTCCGGCAGGAGCTGTGGGCGATGTTATGCGTCTATCAGGCCGTCCAAGCGTGGCGTTGGGACGGTAAGGAAGCGATAGCTGGGAGGATCTGACCGTGGATGAGACCAAGGTCGGCGTCATTGGGTACGGGCTGGCGGGCCGGGCGTTCCACGCCCCGTTCATCGCCGCCACCGAGGGGTTGCGGCTCACGACGGTCGTGACCGGCTCCGCCGAACGCGCCGCCGCCGCTGCCGAGCGGTACCCCGACGTCGAGATCGTGTCCACAGTGGATGAGCTGTGGCGTTCCGGGGTCGAGCTGGTCGTCGTCGCCTCGCCCAACCGCCACCACGTCGAGCAGGCCGCCGCCGCCATGGCCGCGGGCCTGCACGTGGTCGTCGACAAGCCCGTCGCCGCGACCGGCGCGGAGATCCGCGACTTGGCCGACCGGTCCGCCAAGGCCGACCGGATGCTGACGGTCTTCCAGAACCGCCGCTGGGACGGCGACTTCCGTACGGTGCGCGACCTCATCGCCGACGGCACCCTCGGCACGGTCAGCCGTTTCGAGTCCCGCTTCGAACGCGCTTCCCGCTCGGCCCGCACCGCGTGGAAGGCGAGTCAGGACCCGGCGGACATGGCCGACATCCGCTACGACCTGGGCAGCCACGTCGCCGACCAGGCGATCGCCCTGTTCGGCAGGCCCGTCACGGTCTACGCCGAGTCCGCGCCGTCGCCGGTCGCCAACGACGCCACGATCCTGCTGACCCACGCGGGCGGAGAGCGTTCCTACCTGCGGATGAGCAGTGTGACGACCCCGGCGGCACCCCGTTTCGTGGTGACCGGGCTCGACGCCGGGTACCGCTGCTGGGGCCTCGACCCGCAGGAGAAGGAGTCCGTCGCGGGCAGGCTGCCGACTGATCCAGGCTTCGGCGAGTACCCCGGCGACCAGTGGGGCGAGCTGGTGACCGACGCGGGCACCCGGTCCGTCCCGACCCAGCGTGGCGACTACCTGGCCTTCTACCAGGCCGTCGCGGCCCACGTCCGCGGCGACGGTCCGCCCCCGGTGCCGCTGGCCGACTCGATCGACCTGGTGGACACCCTTGAGGCCGCCATCAAGTCGGCGGCGACCGGTACCCCGGTCGCACTCTGACGGCTTGATGGATGACGGCTTGATCGATGACATAGCGCTGGCCTCGTCGTCGGTCGTGGCGAACAACGCGATGAACCGAGGGCGGGGGTTGGCGTCCTACCGCCGTCACCTGGGGTTCGACCCGGTCGCGATGGTGTGTGACCGCGGTTGGCTCGACCTGTGCTGCGGCGAGGCCCGCGCGCTTATCGACGCCGCTGACCTCGTTGGCGGTGCGCCACTGGTCGGGGTCGACCTTGTCGGCTACTTCCGGGCCGCGCCCGCCGCCGTCGATCTTCGGGTGTCATCGCTCCCGGACTTCCACACCGACGATCGGTTCGACCTCATCACCTGCGTGCACGGCCTGCACTATGTGGGCGACCGGCTCGGTGTGCTCGCCAAGGCGGCGCTCTGGCTTGCCGATGACGGCTTGCTGGTCGCGGACTTCGATGCCCGCGACGTGCGCGGACCCGATGGCCGCCCACTGGGGCGGCCGCTGCTCACCGCGCTGCGGGAGGCGGGCTTCGACTACGACAGCAGGCGGCGGCGGGTGTCCTGCCGGGGCCGGGCGGCAGTTCACTTCCCGTTCACCTATCGCGGCGCCGATGTGGCCGCCGGACCCAATTACACGGGCCAAGACACGGTGCACGCGTACTACGACAGTCACGGATAACAACCGGCGGACGGTTGGGAAATATCCGTTTGTCCTATCGGCCGTGGCGACAGTTCCCATTACGCTCCACTCTGGAAGCGGGCGCTCACGGACCGTCCCCCGCCGTGCCACCACGGTCCGGCCGCGCTGACGTGTTTCCGCCGTAGCCGTATGTCCCGACGAGGCCCGGAGCTCCCGGGTCCCTTCGGGCTGCCTTTGGAAAGGACACTGCCCATGCGTACGTCCTCGATCCGCGCGGCCATCGTCGCCGCCGTGATCACCGTCGGCTCCTTACTCGGCGCCGGGTCGGCTTCCGCCGCCACCGTGGCTGAGAAGGACCCGGTGTTCGCGCCCACCTCGGGCCAGACCACCATGAGCGTCCTGGTCACCAAGCTCACCCACGCCCAGGCCACCGCCCGGTTCCGTGACGCGGGAATCACCTGGTCCTCCAGCGGCAACTGCAGCAACCGCAACAACTCGACCTGCACCTCGTTCGAGCAGATCAACCTCGCGACGGTCCAGGGCGCCGAGACCCTCAAGCGGGCCTGTGGCTGCTCGCTCAACATCACCGGCGGCACCGAGACCGGCCACGCCAGCGGCACCTACAGCCACTGGAACGGCTACAAGCTGGACTTCACCAAGTACTCGGGCATCGGCAACTACATCCACAACAACTTCACCTACATCGGTGGCAGCAAGTGGCAGGCGGCCTCGGGCAACATCTACTACGACGAGGTCAACCACTGGGACGTGACCTTCTACAGCTGCGGCTGCTGATCCACTGACGCGCGGACCTGCCGGTCACCAGTCGACGACGGTGACCGGCAGGCTCTTGATCCCGTTCTGGAAGTTCGACCGCAGCCGCACCGGTGCACCCGCGAGCGCCAGGCGGCCCGGCAGGTCCAGCACCGCGCGGAACATCGACCGCAGCTGCACGCGCGCGAGGTGCGCGCCGAGGCAGAAGTGCGGGCCGTGGCCGAAACTCAAGTGCTCGCCCGCGGTGCGCGTGATGTCGAACTTGTCCGGGTCGGCGAAGACGCGCTCGTCGCGGTTGGCCGATGAGAACCAGACGACCACCTTGTCGCCCACCGCGATCCGGGTGCCCGCCAGTTCAGCGTCCACTGTGGCCGTTCGGCGGAAGTGCATGACCGGCGTCCACCAGCGCAGCATCTCCTCCACCGCTTGATCGACCAGGTCCGGCCGCTCCCGCAGCGCGCGGTAAGAGTCCACATGCGACATTAGAGCGATCAGGCCGCCGGGGATGCCGTTGCGCAGGGTCTCGTTGCCCGCCACGGAGAACAGCCAGAACAGGTTCTCGAATTCCTCGATCGACGCCCTGCCACCTCCGTCGTCCACATGGGACATGAGCGTGCTCATCACGTCGTCGCCGGGGGAGCGGCGCTTGACCTCGCCGAGGTCGTGGGCGTAGGCGTAGAGGTCCGGCATTCCCGCGCGGGTGCGCGGGTCGGGCATCCGGCCGTCGGCGTCCGGCTTGGGCCGCAGCCGCAGCGCGCGCTGGGCCAGGTCGCTGGACCCGGCGCCCGGGGTGTCGCTGACGGCGTACTCGTCGTCCTGGAAGCCGATGACGCGGTTGCTCCAGTCGAACATCAGCCACCGGTCCTCGGCGGGCACGCCGAACACCTCGGCCAGGGTCAGCAGCGGCAGGTCCGCGGCCACGTCCTTGGCGAAGTCGACCTCGCCGTCGATCCGGCCGACCAGCTCGCGGGCCCAGCCGTCGATCCGGTCGGTCAGCCTGGCGATGGCGCGCGGGGTGAACGCCCTGGTGAGCAGGCCACGCAGCCGGTTGTGGTCAGGCGGGTCCTGGTTGAGCATCATCCGCCGGACATACGTCAGCGCCTCGGGTGCCGGGTCGCGGATCTGGGTGGCGCCGAGCTGCGAGGAGTAGACGTCCGGGGTGCGCAGCACGTGCCGCACCTCGGCGTGGCGCAGTACCGCCCAGAACCCGGGTCCGTCGGGCTCGTCGACCCACCGAACGGCCGACTCGTCGCGCAGGGCCTTGAGCAACTCGTGCGGCACGGCGGTTCGGTAGGTGTCCGGGTCGAGGATCGGCGCGGCGTCGGTGCCCATGGAGCCATTGTGTACGGCAAGATCGCGCCCGTGGACAACATTCATGTCGAACGCGGCGGCACCGATGGACCCACGTTGCTGCTGCTGCACGGCCTCGGCGGCAGCGCCGAGGTGTGGGCGGGCGTGACCCCGCTCTGGCCCGGCCGCTGGATCGCCCCCGACCTGCCCGGCCACGGCGCGTCGGCGCGCGCGGACCGGTACTCCTTCGGCGGGATCGCGGCCGCGGTCGCCGGGCTGGTGGACGGGCCGGTCGCGGTACTCGGCCACTCGCTGGGCGGTGTCGTCGGCCTGGCACTGGCCAGCGGCTGGTTCGGCGTCGAGGTGACGGCGGTGTGCGGCCTCGGGATCAAGGTGAGCTGGTCGGACACCGACCTGGCCAAGGCCGCCGAGGTAGCGGCGAAGCCGAGCCGTGTGTTCGCGACCCGCGCGGAGGCGGTCGACCGCGCGGCCAAGGTCGCGGGCCTGCCGTCGGCGGCGGAGGACACCCGCATGGTCGTCGGCGACGGAGACGGCTGGCGGCTCGCGCTCGACCCGGCCGCGTTCGCCGTCGGCAGGCCGGACCTGCCCGGCCTGCTCGCCGCCGCCCGCTGCCCGGTGCGGCTGGCGGCGGGGGAGAACGACCCGATGAGCCCCGCCGACCACCTGCGGACACTGGTGGCCGACCCGGTCGTACTGGCCGGGCTGGGCCACAGCGCCCACGCCGAGGAGCCGACCGCGCTGCGCGGACTGCTCGACGGACTGCGCTGAACGGAGTGGGGCTCCCGTCGTCCGAGAGCCCCACTCCCTCAGGTCAGCTGACGCCGACGAGGTCCACGACGAAGATCAGCGTCTCGCCGGGCTTGATCGCGCCGCCCGCGCCGCGGTCGCCGTAACCCAGGTGCGGCGGGATGACCAGCTTGCGCCTGCCGCCGACCTTCATGCCCGCGACGCCACGGTCCCAGCCCTGGATGACGCGCCCGCCGCCCAGCGGGAAGCTGAACGTGTCATTCCGGTTCCACGAGGCGTCGAACTCCTCCCCAGTCGAATGCGCGACGCCGACGTAGTGGACGGTGACGAGCTGACCGGGCGTGGCCTCCGCGCCTTCGCCGACGGTGATGTCCTCGGTCACCAGGTCCGCGGGCGCGTCGCCCTCGTACGGCTCGACCTCGGGCTTCTGCAAAGCCATGCTCACTCCTAGATTCGCTGTTGCTTCCCCGCCATCCTGCCCCGCCGAGGGGACTGTCCGCGCGACGACCCACCCAGGCGGTAACACGACAGCCTCTCCCGGCGACACCACCAACGCGGCCCTGTCACCCCCCGACGGCAGGGCCGCTTACCCCCCGCCACTGTTCCGCCCCCCGGATTTCAATTCGGGTGCGTGTGCGTGTGCGTGTGCGTGTGCGTGTGCGTGTCGGTGCCGTCGCGGGTCTCCGGTTGGAAACGCGTTGATGTCTGTCCTGGTCGGACGTTGATCTGCTCGATCCACTTGACATCCCGGCGTATCCGACAATACTTAAGCATGTGCTTAACCAACGCCATGAGCTCGACCTGGTCTTCCAGGCGCTGGCCGACCCGACCCGACGCGGCATGGTCGAGCGGCTGGGCCGTGGGCCTGCCTCGGTGAGTGAGCTTGCCAAGCCGTTGGCCATGTCGCTGCCCGCCGTGGTGCAGCACTTGGCCGTGCTGGAGGCGAGTGGGCTGGTGAAGTCCGAGAAGGTCGGGCGCGTGCGCACCTGCCGCATCGAGCCGAAGGCACTGAACATGGCCGAGCAGTGGATCACCGAACGCAAGGCGAGTTGGGAACGCAGGTTCGACCGGCTCGGCGACCTCCTCGCCGAGACCGAAACCCCAGAGAAAGGCACTTCGACATGACCGAGCGGTCCGTCACCCACGCCACCTTCGTCATCGAGCGCGTCTACCCGGCCGCGCCGGAGCGCGTCTTCCAGGCGTGGTCCGACCCGATGGTCAAAGCCCAGTGGTTCAAGGGTCCAGAGGACTGGGACGGCGAGCCCGCCGAACTGGATTTCCGGATCGGCGGGATCGAGACCAACAGCGGCGGCCCCGACGGCGGCCCGATCCACACGATGAAGTCGACCTACTACGACATCGTGCCCAACGAGCGCATCGTCAGCTGCTACGAGATGTACATCGACGACGCGCGCATGTCGGTGTCGGTCGGCACGCTCGAGATCAAGCCCAAGGGCGACGGCACCCTGATGACCTACACCGAGCAGGGCGCCTTCCTCGACGGGCTCGACCAGCCCAAGTTCCGCGAGCACGGCACCGGTGAACTCCTCGACGCCCTGGGCCGCTTCCTCTCAGCCTGATCGGCCGAGGTCCGCGACCGCCTTGGCGATGCGCCGCTCCCGCGTCTGCTGGGTCTTGGCGTCGTCGATGGCCAGCACGTGGCGGCGCTTGTGGCTGTAGGACAACGCGTCGAACGTCGCCTGGGCGACGGGATCGGCGGCGAGCGCGGCGGCCAGGTCGGCCGGGACCGCGACGACGCGGGGTTCGGTGTCGAGTTCGACGTCGACGTCGATCACGTCACCCGCGGCCACTCCGGCGCCAGTCCGGTTCTCCGCGCTGAGCGGCAGGTAGTAGTCATCGCCGTAAGCCGCCACGGTGCTGCGGTAGGTGTGGCCGTTGATCGTGACGGTGACCGGGGGCCGCTTGGTGCGGCCCAATCCGGTCACCACGTCCGCGGGCACCCGGAAGCCGGTCGCCGTCTTGCCGCCGAGTTCGACGGTGGTTCGGAATCGCATTCCTAGAAGGTGCCAGGAATCCACGGATGGCGCTGCGCCAGGACCGTGCTTCGCACGACCTGCTCCTTGACGAACGCGGCGACGCGGCCGGTCAGGACCTTCTCGACCACGGTGTCGTCGCGGCGGACGAACTGGAGCAGCGCGTCGCGGCGGCCCAGGCTCACGCACCGGCCGAGGTAGCGAAACCGCAGCGGCTTGGGCTCGCGGCCCGCCAGCCGGTCCATGATCGCCCGAACCGCCTGCTGGGCGACGGGAATGCTGGTCGCGCAGGCCATCCGCAGCTCGTCGCCGTCGGGCAGGTGGGCGGCCGCCGCGTCGCCGATGCCGTAGATGTCCGGATGCGACACCGACCGCAGGGTGTCGTCCACGACCATCCGTCCCCTGCGGTCGACCGCGACACCCGCGGCCCGGGCCAGCGGCGAGACCCGGAACCCGGTCGTCCACACGACGGTGTCGGCGCCGACGTGCTCGCCGTCGTCGAGGACCAGGCCGTCGGCCCGCACCTCGGCGACCCGGACCTCGTCCCGAACCTCGACGCCGAGACGGTCGAAGGCCCGCCGCAGATACGTGCGCGCCTTCTCCGACAGGCTCTCGCCGAGCGCGCCCGCGGTCACGAGGCGAACCTTGGCGTCGGGGTAGGTCTCGGCGATCTCGGCGGCGGCCTCGATCCCGGTCAGGCCGCCGCCGACCACCGCCACGGTGCCGCTGCTGGTGATCCGCTCGCGCAGCCGGGTGGCCTGGTCGGCGTCGGCCACGGTGAACGCGTGCTCGCGGGTGCCGGGGACGGTGTCGAGGTCGGCCTGGCTGCCCAGGGCGTAGATGAGGGTGTCGTAGGGGAGGGTGCCATTGGTCAGGTGGACGGTCTTGGCCTCGGGGTCGATGGCTGTGACTCGGTCGACGACCAGCGTGATGCCGGTGCCGTCGATGAGGTCGGCCAGTGGCCGGTCCCGCAGCGGTTGACCCGCGCCGAGCTGGTGCAGGCGGACCCGTTCGATGAATCGGTCACGCGCGTTGACCAGGGTGACCGTGGTGTCCTTGCGTGCGGCCAGTTTGGCCGCGACCAGGCCGCTGTAACCGGCGCCGAGGACAACGATGTGGTGAGTCATGGTGTTCTCCGTTCGTCACCAGGAGGACTCCGCCGCGCGCCGGAACGTGACAGGTCGGGTGTGGGACCTGGGTCACAGGCCCGTGCGGCGGGCTGGGCTGCGTGGCGCTACCGTCGGACGGTGAAGGTGATCAGCTGGCACGAGCTTCGCGGCAGTTCGGCGGCTGTCATGGACGCGGTCGAGGCAGGGGAGACGTTCGTCGTGACCCGTGACGGGGTGGAAATCGCTGAACTCTGTCCCCTGGTCAAGCGTCGGAACCTGACGGCGGAGGCGCTTGTCGAGCGTCACCGGAGGTTGCCGTCGGTCGATCGCCAACGGATGCGCGCGGACGCTGATGAGGCCTTCCGCTCCGAGGACCGCGTTGACGATGGCTCGCGGTTCATAGCCTGATCGTGAGGTGGAGCACGCAAACCGTGGCGCGTGCTCGCTCGCTCGTTTGCGAGGCGACTTCGTCGGGCTTGATGATCTCGTCACAATCGTCGTGGTCTGAGTCAGCTGCCGAGTTCCGCGGCCTTGGCCGTGAGGTAGCGCTGTTCCTGCACACTGGTCGTGTGCCGCGCCGCCGTCCGGTACAGGCTCGCCGCCTCGGCGATGTTCCCCGCGCGTTCGTGCAGGTGGGCGCGGACCGCGTGCAGGCGGTGGTGGTCCTTGAGCTGGTCGTCCAGGGACTCCAGGATGGACAGTCCGGCGAGTGGCCCGCGCACCATCGACGCGGCGATCGCGCGGTTCAGCGTGACCATCGGATTGGCCGCCATCCGTTCCAGCAGGCCATAGAGCGCGAGGATCTGGGGCCAATCGGTGGTCTCGGTATCGACAGCCTCGCCGTGCAAGGCGGCGATCGCTGCCTGGAGCTGGTACGGCCCAACGGCTCCGCGCGCGATCACGTCGGTGATCAAGGCCGAGCCCTCGGCGATCAGCTCACGGTCCCAAGTGGACCGATCCTGTTCCGCCAGCGGGACCAGCGTCCCGTCGGTCGCGGTGCGTGCGGGGCGGCGGGCGTCGGTGAGGAGCATGAGGGCCAGCAGGCCGCTGAGTTCGGTGTGGTCGGGCACGGCCGCCCGGGCGGCTCGGGTTAGGCGGATGGCCTCGCCGGAGAGGTCCGTGCGGACCAGGGTCGGGCCGGTGCTGCTCGCGTAGCCCTCGTTGAACATCAGGTACAGCACGTGCAGGACCGGTGCCAGGTCCGGCGACGGGGCGAACGCCGTGCCCTTGACCTTCTGCTTCGCCCGGCTGATCCGCTGCGCCATCGTCGCCTCCGGGACGAGGAAGGCGTTGGCGATCTCGGCCGTCGTCAGGCCGCCGACCGCGCGAAGCGTCAGCGCGATGGCCGACGCCGGGGTGAGCGACGGGTTGCAGCACAGGAACAGCAGGGACAGGGTGTCGTCATGGTCGGCGGCCTCGCCGGGCGCCGGTTCCCGCGAGACCCGATCCTCCCGCTGCTTGCGGGCCTCGTCGCTGCGCCACGCGTCGACCAGCCTGCGGGTCGCCACCTGGATCAGCCACGCGCGCGGGTTGTCGGGCACCCCGTCGGCCCACTGCGCCGCCGCGGCGATGAGTGCTTCCTGGACGGCGTCCTCCGCTGCTGCGAAGTCACCATGGCGGCGCACGACCACGCCGAGAACCTGCGGCGCGAGGGTGCGCAGCAGGTCCTCGGTCGGCCGGTTCACTGCTCGACGGGCGGCGCGCTCATGATCTCGCGCACCAGGATCTCCTGGCCGAGCGGCTTGCCGTGCGGTCCGGGCGCGGCCGAGGCCTCGCCCGCGATCTCCACGGCCCGCTCGACCGACTCGACGTCGATGATCCAGTAGCCCGCGAGGAACTCCTTGGACTCGGCGAACGGCCCGTCGGTGACGACCGCGTCCCCGTCCTTCTTGACGACCTTCTTCGCCGCGTCCGGCCACGCCAACCCCTGCGCGTCCACCAGTTCGCCGCTTTCGGTCAGGCGCTTGTAGAAGGAGTCCTGGAACTCCATGTGTGCCTGGACGTCCTGCGGTGCCCATTCGGTGACCGGCTCGACGCCCTCGACGTAGTAGTTCATCAGCAGCATGAACTTCATGTTCTCCGCCTCCTGAGTGCTGCGCCCATCTTGGCGCCTTCACCAGTGGGTCGGAGCCGCCGACACGTTCTCGACATCGATCGGGAGAAAACTTCCGGGATGCCAGAATTCGCTCATGCGACGAGTCTGGCGAGTTCGGTGGTGGGTCCAGGCACTGACGCTGGTGGTGCTCGCGGCGATGATCGCCTCGTTCTTCTCACCCGAGACGCTCAACCCCACGTGGGTCGACGGCATGCCGGGTGACGAGATCGCCTTCCTGGTCGTGCTCTGCTGTCTCCTCGCCGTACTGGTCTACGCCGTGTTCCGATCCCGGGTCGAACTGGCCGACGGAAGCGTGCGGGTGGTCAATCCGATCGAGACCCACGTGTTCGCCGCCGATGAGGTGACCGAGGTCGTCCCGGGGCCGTTCGGCGTGCGGTTCGTCCTGCGGCATCGACCCCCGGTCGACGCGTTCGCGGTGCAGTCCCTGCCGTTCTACCTCGGCGACGAGCCGCGCTGGGTCGACATCGCCCGGTCCGTCACGGGCCGGGAGCCGTCGGCGAGGTAGATGTCACGGGCCGCCAGGCTGATCGCCATGTGCCGGGTGAGCGGGTCGAAGAACTGCCCCCGGTAGAGCGTGTCGGTCGCCGTCGAGGCGACGAAGTACACCGCCGAGAACGCGGCGATGAACAGCGAGACCTGCAGCAGCTCGCCAGGCACGTTCACCTGGACGCCCAGGATGTGGCCGCTGGTCAGGTCGCGGCCGCTCCACGTCTTCATCAGCTCGTGCTTCACCGCCACCGACCCGAACGCGATGAAGAACGCGTACATGACGGCCGAGACGAACACGGCCTGGAGCAGGTGGGTGAACACCAGGACCAGCACGAGGTTGGCCCGCTCGATCCGCCGCAGCGGCACCCGCTCGGCTTCGGCGGCCCCGTCGAACGGGGTGCCGCGCAGCTCGTGGTCGGCGACCTCGATGTGCGTCGACTTCTCCACCAGCGCGCTGATCTCGCCGGGGACCATCGACAGCAGGAACAGGGCCGCGACCAGGGCGAACAGGCCGACGGTCCACCACATCCCGGTCGTGGTCAGCAGTGCCGACATCTGCCAGATCTCGTTGGTCAGGAAGCCGAACACGGTGAACAGCAGCAACAGCGGCAGCGCCCGCGTCGTGACCCGGCCAAGCGACCGGACCTGGTCAAGCGACGACCGCAGCGCCCACGCGAACACCGATCCCGCGCCGCACGCGGTCAGGGCGAGGGAGATCACGAGCAGTCCGAACTGGTACCCGAAGTCGAACGCCGGGTCCGACTCGTAGACCACGGTGTTGAACACCGGGATCACCCCGACGAAGACGGCGATCGCCACGCCTGCGGTGATCTTCCCGTCGTCGGCGAGCACCCGCCCCCGCAGCCACAGCGTCGCCAGCCACGCGCCGACCACCGGGATGACGACCACGCCGACGAGAAGCAGGTAGTAGGCGGCGAAGAGGAGGTCGTTGTCCATGAGCTGGTAGAAGTCCTCGTCCGACTGGCCGTCCATGACCGCAAGCGGGTCGCTGAGCAGGTCGAACAGCCCGAAGAACACCAGCGCGGGAACCACCCGCACGGCCAACCGCGTCAACGGCCGTCGAGTGATCGACGGCAGCCCGCGCTGCCGGAACCACAGCTCCGCGGCCCGCGTCCGGTGATCAGAGGCCATACGCGTTCCTTCGGTCCAGCGGAGACGACTGTGATCGGCGGAAAGAATGGTCCATTCGGCCGATCGCGAGTGTTCCACATGATCGCCCACGGGGCTCACGGGCGAGGCAGCAGGACCGCCACTTCGGCGAGTGTGCCGAGGACGTCGTCGCCAGGGCGGCCGGACGCGGTCGCGCCCAATCGGACTAGTGGCTACCAGAGTGCCCCAACCGGTCAGGGCCGAAAGTCCCGGAAAGTCACCGGTCGTGTGAACTGGGTAACACCACGTCCGTGGCGTCCGACACCCGTCGGGACCGCGTGAATCGGCGCTCTGGCCGATTGCGCCCACTCGGATCGGTGACCCATGGAACTGCACAGCACAGCCCGTCGAGGACTCGCGTTCGGAATCGTCGCCGCGGTGGCCGTGTTAGGCGCGCCCGCCGCGTATGCCACCGTCTTCGGATCGCCTCCTGTCGCCTACACAGCGGGCGGTGTCGCCGCGGGCGGCGTGTACTACGCGAAGACCGGGTCCACGCTCACGCTGACGGTGAACACCGACACCGCCGCGCGCTGTGTCAACGTCGCGGGCGTGGGCAAGCTGACCTCCACGGGCCCCCGCACGGTGTGGACGTTCTCAGTGCTCGCACCGAACGCGTCCGACGGTGTGCAGAGCAACCTCGTGACCATCGGCGAGGGCAGCAACGCCAACACCTGCACGACCAAGGTCGCGCAGACCACCGCGTCCTATGTGCTCGACAACACCGGCCCGACGGCCACCGCGTCCTTGGCCCCAGCGGCGAACGCGGCCGGTTGGAACAAGGCGACAGTGACCGTGTCGTGGACCGCCAACGACGGCACCGGCGTCGGCGGCGGCTCGGTCACGGGGAACACCACCGTCTCGGCGGACACCGCGGGCCAGACGGTCAGCGGCACGGCGACCGACGCGCTCGGCAACGTCGGCCCCGGAGCGTCGGTCGTCGTCCGGCGGGACACCGCCAAGCCGTCGATCAGCGGGGCCCGTACGCCCGCGGCGAACGGGTTCGGCTGGAGCAACACCGACGTGACCGTGGCCTTCACCTGCTCCGACGCGCTGTCGCTGATCAAGAGTTGCCTCGCCGACGGCACCGCATCGGCGTCGCGGACGCTCACCGGTGATGGCGCGAACCAGTCGGTCGGCGGCACCGCGACCGACAACGCCGACAACACCGAAACCGCGACGGTCGCCGTCAGCATCGACAAGACCGCTCCGGCGGTGACCGCGAGCGCGGCCCCGTACGTCCCCGGCACCTGGACCAACCAGGACGTCACCGTGTCCTTCGGCTGCGCCGACCCGCTGTCCGGTGTGGACACCTGCGCGGATCCGGTGGTGCTGCAGGGTGAAGGCGTCGACCAGTCCGCTAACGGTGCAGGTGAAGACAAGGCGGGCAACTCCGCGAGCGCAACCCTGTCTGATGTGGACATTGACAAGACCGCGCCGACGACCAGCGCTACCGCGCCCCAGACCGCCTGGAACAACACGGATGTCACGGTCGCGCTGACCGCGGCCGACGCGCTGTCCGGCGTCCGGGAGACCCACTACACCGTCAACGGCGGTGCCACTCAGACCGGCGCGAGCCTGACGTTCAGTGCCGAGGGAAGCTACCTGGTCTCCTACTGGAGCGTGGACAACGCGGGCAACACCGAGTCCGCGAAGGATGTCGCTGTCGCCATCGACAAGACCCCGCCGTCGATCAGCCACGTGCTCACGCCCGCCGCGAATGTCAACGGCTGGCACAACGGCGCCGTCTCGGTCACCTTCACCTGCGGCGACGCGGGCGGTTCCGGCGTCGCGAGCTGCGGGCCCGACCGGACGGTCGACACCGAGGGGCAGGACCAGGACGCCTCCGGCACCGTGGTCGACACCGCGGGCAACACCGCGACCGACCCGGCGACGGTCAGCATCGACACGACAAGCCCGGTGGTCACCTCGTCCGTCAGCTCCGCGGCGAACGAGCACGGCTGGTACAACCAGGACGTCACCGTGTCCTTCGAGTGCGTCGACGCACTGTCCGGTGTGGACACTTGTAGCGCGCCGGTGACGCTGGGCGAAGGGGCGAACCAGTCGGCCGCCGGCGGTTCGACCGACGCGGCGGGCAACAGCGCGTCGGCGACCGTCTCCGGCGTCAACGTCGACAAGACCGCGCCGACGCTGACCGGCTCCCCCAGCGCGACCGGGTGGAGTTCCGGTG